>NZ_AEIQ01000029.1:0-20372 GCF_000152185.1 Dermacoccus sp. Ellin185
CGTGGGCGCGGCGGGCCGCCGGCGAGGATGAGGCGCTCGGCGCGAAACCGGTGCCCACGGTATGGCTCCAGCAGGCGCGCCATGCCGGCGTCATCGGTGTCCTGGCCGATCAGCGCGTGCCCGATCTGCTTCGCGACGTGGTAATCCCTGAACGTCGGCGCATCGGCGTCACCCCAGGCCGTCTGCGCGACCTTGGCACTCGTCCACACTCCGAGCCCGGGCACGGACCGCAGGCGAGCGTGGGCCTCGGCGTGCGGCAGGTCCGCCGTCCGCTCGAGCGCGTCGGCGTGGTCGAGCGCTCGCATGATCGTGCGCGACTGCGGTGGCTCGACGCCGGCCTGCAACCACGCCCAGGACGGGATGCGTCGCCACCCCCGTGCGTCCGGCGCGGCGTGCATGCGGGCGACGGCACGCGCCTGCGGGCCGGCTGCGCGCACGACCTCCGCGGGCGTCGGGATGGGCGTGCCGTAGCGGCGTACGAGCACCCGAAACCCGCCGAACGCCTGCTTGCCGGTGACCTTCTGCTCGAGGATGCTCGGCACGAGCGAGGTGATGACGAGCCCCGTGCGCGGGGCGCGCCAGTGACGATGGTGCGGCTGGCGCAGTGCCGCCGTCACCCGGTCGTGACGGGCCACGAACCCGGACGGGTCGTCGTCACCGCCCAGGATGCGAGGCACCCGACCCTGGAACCACGCCGCACCCGGGCCGTAGGCCCGCAGCTCGACGCGGTCGGGACGCTCGGCGCGCGAGCTGCCATCGGGCATGGCGGCGGTTCGCGGCTCACACCCCGCCATCCCACCGAGGCCCGGCCTATCCGCTCGTGCGGCTCCGGGCGTCGCTACGGGTGTACCGCCACGCACGGGCATCGAGCGCCACCACGTCAACGCCGGCCCGAGGGGCGTCGTCACGGCCCACCACAACTGCCGTTCGCCGATGACCATGCTCGGGTCGCCCACGCCGCGGCGCAGGGCCCCGAGGATCTGCGCTAGCGGCACCGGCCGGCCGGGTTCCCACACCTCGAACAGGTCGGCCGACATGGCGCCGGGCGCGCCCGCCCCGTCGGCCCCGTGGACTGTGTCGCCCCCGCCGGCCCCCTCGGCCGCGTCAGCGACGTCCATCAGACCCACGCTCCTCGAGGCCGCGGGAGACCACAGCACTCACCTCGCGCTCGACCTCGTCGAGTGGAACCCGCTCACCGAGGAACGCCTCGAAGATCCCGGCTTGCTCGGGCGAGACGTCGGTGTCGAGGTGCGCCACGCTCGGCTCACTCACCCACACGACGGGCATGCCGACCATGGCCGACAGGTTGATGAGGGCCGTGCTCGGCCCGCCGAGCGCCAGGCTCGCACGCACGACGTCCGGGTCGAGCTCGGCGGTGCCCCGCGAGAGCATGATGTCGAACTCCGCGTACCGGGCGCGATCTTCGGCGGGGTGCGGACGCACGAGCGGTCGCAGCCCGGCCGCGGCCGCGGCGTCCGCGAGGCGTCGCACGTACGCGAGGTAGGCCTCCGGCGAGCACCAGCCGAGGTCGACGACCGGCTGGGTGAGGATGACGGCGCTCGCGTCGCTGCCGGGGCGCGCGTCGCCCAGCTCGCGTCCGAACTCGGCGGCGACGGCCGGCAACACCTCCCACGATGATCCGACCGAACGGAACGTCGGCCACCGCAGCGTCGTGCAGGCGCGCGCGATGGCCGCGGTGACGAGCGTGCGCGCTGCGGCCTTCGCCGCCGGGGTGCCGTTACGCTCCAGCGCCGCCCGCCGCGAGTCACGCGAAGCGTAGGAGCCGATGCCCTCGTCCGTGACGACGACCTCGATGCGCCGCGTCGGGTTGGCTCGTCGCAGCCGGGCGACGGCCTTGAGCCCCGGCGCGCCCACGGCGACGTAGAGGCAGCAGGCCGCGTCGTCGAATCGCCATCCGGGCATCCCGTCTTCGACGGTGACGCTCCCGCCCTGAGGCAGCAGCTCGCGCGCGTCGTCGACGGTGACGGCGGCGGAGGCGAGGAACGCGGGCGCGGCGACGAACGAGACGCGGATCGGCGTGACCCCGTCGACGAGGGTGCGCACGTAGGAGGCGATGTAGACGAGGTGACTGCGGTTCTTCACCCCGGTGATGGCGACGTGGATGCCCCGCGTGCCCTGCGCGTCGAGCGACGCTGGGCGGCCGCTCGAACGAGTGAGTCTGCGACGCAGCGAGGTTGCGGCCCCCATCACAGCACCGGGGGCCGGCCGAGACGCGTCAGCCGGGCGACGGTCGACCACGACATGACGCGCCGCTCCCCCGCGTCGGTCCGCACGCCCTCGACGAAACCGGCGAACCACGTCTTGAGTGCCTCCTTGTCCTTGACGCGCAGCACCGTGATGGCGGCCCAGTTGCCGAGGTAGAGGGGCACCAGCGGCGCCGGTAGGTTTCGCTTGGCGACCCACACGCGGTTGCGCGCGTTCATCCGGTAGTACACGGCGTGACGCGCGGGGCTCGTCGCGGGGTGATGGACGGTGATGCTCGGGACGTACTGGATGACCCAGCCGGCGTCGATGAGGCGCCAGGCGAGGTCGATGCCCTCGTGGCCGTAGAAGAACTCCCCTGGCCAGCCGCCGACTTCCTCGAACGCGGTACGCCGGGACAGGTGGATGCCTTCGAGGAACCACGTCGCGGGCCCGGGCTTGCCGCCGCCTTCGACACGCAGGCGCGGAATCCATCGCCGCGGCGTCGGCTTTCCCGTCGGATCCTGTCCCAGCGGGCCGATGACGGCGTTCTTCGGGTCGCGTTCCATCTCACGCACCATGTCGGCGAGGACGTGATCGTTCGGCAGGGTCGCGTCGTCGTCGAAGAAGAAGAGGTAGTCGCCGCGCGCCTTGGCTGCCCCGACGTTACGCCCGCCCGGGATGCCGAGGTTCTCCGGCGAGTACAGGGGGCGCACGACATCGGGGAACGGCCACGGGTTCTCGGCCGGATCCCACCCGTTGCCGAGCAGCACGACGTCGAGTTCGACGTCGCGCTGGGCGATGAGCGAGTCAAGCGCCGCCCGCAGATCGTCGGGGCGGTTGCCCATCGTCATGAGGACGACGCCGACCCTCGGCAGCGCCCTGCCCTCGGACGAGCCCGGTTCCGCACCCGGTTGTGTCATCGTCATGTCTTTCCTCCATCGTGGGAAACCGTGGCGCTCACCGCACCTCGACTCTGCTGCCAGGCTAGAGTGCGCCGCCGACAACCCCGGAATCTCGGAGTTTTGCGCCGCTCAACGCCGCCGCGCGCGTCATGACGACGTCACCTCGAACCTCCGTGCGCCACGCCACCCGACCCACCGCGGCATCCTCCAGCACGTCGGCCGGCACGGCGAGCCCATGGCGCGAGAGCCACGTGATGATCGGGACGTCGGCGAGCTTGGCCAACGCTTCGGCGCGCGTCCAGGCCCCGGCGAACTCGACCGGGTCGTCCACCCCGAACCGCCGTACCAAGGACGCCCGCACCGGCGCGACGATCTCGGCGTCGATGACGAAACGCGCGCCCTCCCGGAGCCGCTCGGGCACGTGCCAGGCGAGCCCGGTGCCGTCGGCGAGGTAGCTGCGCGCGGCGTCGGGAAACGTCGTCGCGTTGACGTCGGCGGCGCGCACGACGTCGCCGTCACGCACGGCGGCCTCGAGCACCACACATGCGGGTGAGGTGTTCGAGGCCGGTGGCCGCGTCGTGGGGTCGCTCAGATCGAGCCGCCGCCGTCGATCGTCAGCACCATGCCGTTGATGTTCGTGTCTTCGAACAGCAGCATGCGCAGCGTCGGCGTGATGTTCTCCGGCTCGACGAGACGGTTCGTCGGCGTCCGGCGGGTGATCGTCGACAGCTGCTCGGTGCCGAGCACGGAGCTCATCTCCGACGCGAAGAAGCCGGGCGCGATCGAGTTGACGAGGAATCGCCCGTGCATCTCCCGCGCGAGCGAGCGCGTCGCGGCGTCGAGGCCACCCTTCGTCGCCGAGTACGCGACGAGGCCGGCGTAACCGCGCTGCGCGCAGACGCTCGTCACGTTGACGATGCGGCCCTTGCCGACCTTCGCCATCGCGTGACGCATGAACGCGCGCGTGACGAGCAGCGTCGCCGTCAGGTTGGTCGAGATGATGTCCTCGATGCGCTCCGGCGTCGTGTGCAGGTGCAGCGAGTCCTGACCGATCGCCGCGTTGTTGACGAGCGCGTCGATCGGGCCGAGCACCTTCGCGGCGTCCTTGATGAACGACGTGACGGCCTTCGAATCCGTGATGTCGACCGAGCCGACGTACACGCGCTCCGGGTTGGCGTCCATGAGCTGCTGCAGTTCGGGCGTGACGGTGCGGGCGAACGCCGCGACCTTCGCGCCGTTCGCGAGCACCTCCTCGACGAACGCGAGGCCGAGGCCGCGCGAGCCTCCGGAGATGAGGACGCAGGAGGCTGCGGGGATGACGTTCGGCTCGTTCGTGGTCTCAGACATCGCTCTTCAGGCTCTCCTTGATCGGGATCTCACTCAGGTACTTGACGCGGCGTGGCACCGCGTATTCGGGCAGTCGCTCGGCGCACCACGCCTGCAGCGCAGCCTGGTCGGGCGCACCGGGGTCACCCTTGGCGAGGCCGTCGCGCAGGACGACGTCCACTGCGACGACGTTGCCGACGAGCGGCGCCTTGCGCCCGCGCACGGCGGCCCAGGCGACGTCGGGGTGCTCGAGCAGCACTGCCCGCACGGCGCCCGCGGACGCCTTCGACCCGCCGACGTTGATCTCGTCGCTCGCGATGCGGCCGGTGATGACGACGCGTCCTTCGGCGATCTCGACGTGGTCGCCGGTGTGGATGACGGCGTCCATGCCCTCGGCGGCCTTCGGCGAGGCGATGAGCAGCTCACCGTCCTCGACGCTCAGGCGCGGGCGCCCGGCGACCTCGCGCTCCAGCCAGGTCTCGGGGAATCCGGCGAGCCCGTCGTGGACGGCGATCGCCGCACCGGCCTCGGAGCTCGCGTAGATCCATGAGATACGTGCGTCGGGGAAGACCTCACGCAGTCGGTCGAGGATGCCCTGGTCGACGGGTTCGCCGCCGAGCGTGATCTGTTCGAGCTTCAGCTGGGCGAGCACGTCACCGTTGCGCCACAGCGCTTGACGCCAGAACGTCGGCGTGCCGGATGCCGCCGTCACGCCCGCCGCGAGCGCCTGCTGCGGCCACTCGTCGAGCTGCGAGGGTTCGACGAAGACGACGTCCTGCCCGGGCATCGTGAGCGAGAGGGTGACGACCTGCCACCAGGCGTAGGCGCCCGGGGTGTAGGGGCACAACCAGGTGCGCGCAGGCTGCTGCCCCCCGACGGTCGTCAACGACTCCAGGGTGTGTGCCACCTGCTTCGGACGCCCGGTCGAACCGGACGTCAGCAACCAGATGCGGCCCGCCTCGGGCTCGCGCGGCGCCGTCGCGGCCTCGAGCGTGACGCCGCCGGCGCTGTCGCGCACGAGCGTCAGCCCCCCGTCACGCAGCTGCGCCGCCTGCTCGTCCCCGATGCGCGACGCGGTCGCGATGAGCGTCTCGCGGCCCGGGTCGAGCGCTGCGTTCCAGGCGGCCTGAGCCGCCGCGCGGTGCCCCGAGACCAGGCAGGCCGCGGCGGGCGGCAGCGTCGGTGTGTCGGACGATGCGCCGTACGGCGCCTGCGCCAACTCAGCCCACGTGCCGTCGAACTCGCCGACGACGACGCGGTTGCCCGCGCCCGCAGGACGCGAGTCGAGCACCCCCGTCATTCGGCCTTCTGAAGCTCGTCGATGAAGTCGAGGACGTCTCCGACGGTCTCGATGGAGCGCAGGCCGGGCGCGTCGAAGTTGAGTTCGGTGTCGAGCTCGTCCTCGACCTGCAGGGCCAGTTCGGAGAAGTCGAGCGAGCGGAAGCCGATGGTGTCGAGGCGCGCACCGTCGTCGGCGGGCAGTTCCTTGCCCTGGGCGGCGAGGACCTCGCCCATCATCGTGCGGACCTGATCGCGGCTGAGCGTGCTCATGACTTCACCTTTGCTCGATGCTGTGACGGCCCGGCGCTCACTCTGCGCGCCGCTGGGGGCGCAGCATGCCTGCCGTGGCCTGTTTCCTTACGGGGTAGTCTAGACATTCCGGCTGTCTGCGCCATTTCGTGCGTTTCGGCACCCGGCCCAGCCGTATTCGAGGGAGATCGACGATGCTTCGTCCCGCCACCGACGCCGACCAGGAGAACGTGCGCACCTGGCGCAACCATGACGAGGTGCGAGCCGTGTCGCTGACGCAGCACGTCATCAGCGCTGACGAGCATGCCGCGTGGTGGGCGAACACGAAGGACAACCCGTCGCGTCACGTGCTCATCTACGAACGCGGTGGCGTGCCGTCGGGCGTCGTCACCTTCTTCGACCTCGACGTCGACGCGAAGACGTCGTGGTGGGGTTACTACCTCGACAACGACGGCCTCACCGCGCGCGGTGAGCTGCTGCCGGCGTGGATCCAGATCCAGCGCGAGGCCGTCAAGTACGCCGACGCCGAACTCGGTCTGGACTCTCTCGACGCCGAGGTGCTCGAGATCAACGAGGGCGTGCGCCGGTTCAACAAGCGCAACGGCTTCACCGAGCTGGAGACGCAGAACCGAGAGATCGGCGGCGAGAACGTCGCCGTCATCCACGTGCGCCGCGAGCGCCCCCGCACCGACCGCCAGGAGCCGACATCATGACGCAGAACCCGAACCAGAACATCCGCATCGGTGACGTCGAGGTCGGCCCAGGCGCCGAGCCGTACATCATCGCGGAGATGTCGGGCAACCACAACGGCAGCCTCGAGACCGCGCTCGACATCGTCCGCATGGCCGCAGCACAGGGCGCGCACGCCATCAAGCTGCAGACGTACACGGCCGACACGATCACGATCGACGTGCGCACCGACGAGTTCAAGATCTCCGGCGGGCACGAGCTGTGGGGCGATCGCTACCTCTACGACCTCTACACGGAGGCGCACACCCCGTGGGAGTGGCACGAGCCGATCTTCGCGCTCGCGAAGGAGCTCGGCATCCACGCCTTCTCCTCCCCCTTCGATCCGACGGCCGTCGACTACCTCGAGAACCTGGACGTGCCCGCGTACAAGATCGCGAGCAGCGAGATCGTCGACCTGCCGCTCATCCGGTATGCGGCAAGCAAGGGCAAGCCGATCATCATCTCGACGGGGATGGCCTCGCTGGGTGAGATCAACGCGGCCGTCGAGGCGGCGCGCAGCACGGGCAACGAGCAGATCATCGTGCTCGCCTGCACCGCCAACTACCCGGCCGACCCGAGCGAGTCGAACCTGCGCGGCATCCCCGTCATGCGCGACGCCCTCGGCACGCTCATCGGCTACTCCGACCACACGATGGGCATCGGCGCGGCCGTCGCGTCCGTCGCGCTCGGCGCGGTTCTCGTCGAGAAGCACGTGACGCTGAACCGCGAGGACGGCGGCGTCGACTCGGCATTCTCCTCCGAACCGGAGGAGCTGAACCAGCTCGTCACGCAGACGAAGATCGCGTGGCAGTGCCTCGGCGAGCCGCGCATCGGCGCTCGCGCGCAGGAGAAGGAGGGCCTGCGCTTCCGCCGCAGCCTCTACGTCGTCGAGGACGTCAAGGCTGGCGACGTCGTGACGGCGCAGAACGTGCGCTCCATCCGCCCCGCGAACGGCCTGCCTGCCGATACGTTCGACACGCTCGCAGGCCGCACGTTCATCAAGGACGCTCCCAAGGGCACGCCGATGTCCTGGGGACTCGTCTGAGCGCCGATCGAAGGAAACTGCAATGACTCACGATGCTGCCAACACCGATCGAGAATCGGGCGCAGTCCTGCTCGGGGACCACCTCGTCGAGGGCACTGATCTGAATAGCACCGCGCCGCTTTCGGGCGTGCGCCTTCTTCTCGCCGCTTTGTGCGACTCCCGTCCGCCTCAGCGCGTCCTGGTGATCGGAACAATGGCCGCGCAACTGGTCGACGCTTTGCCCGAATCCTCCAGCGCCGACATCGTGGTCCGCCATCTTGCCGACGTGCGTTCTTTGGCGGCTCGCTTCGTCGAGAGAACCGAGGACAGGTACTTCTGTGGCGGGCTCGAGCTGTTCGACACGCCAGATCTGTACGACCTCGTCGTCCTCATGGGCGGAGGCCCGGAGGTGCTTTCTCCTGTCGGGCAAGGAATGGACGACGCTTCCATCATCGCTAAAGTGGCCGAGCGCCTCACCCCGCATGGGGTTCTACTCCTCGGTTCGAACAACCCGCTGGGCCTTGGGGAGCTACTGGCGCTCGAACCCGAGGTGCCGTTCGACGACGACCGCCGTTGGTATCTTGGCCACTCGAAGGTGTCCCAGAGGCCGCTGCTGCTGACTGAGCTGGAGGGCGCGATCGAAGGCGTCGGGATGCGCACCTCTTCACGAATCGTTGCGTACCCGTCATTGCATGATCCGCGTGTTCTTGCCTCGGCGCATCATTCGAGGGACCGGGCTCTCCTGAGCCATGCCGTAACGCGCGCGCTTCGAGAGCAGTTCAGCGAGCGGCCCGCCGCGCGGGATGCGGCTGTCACGACTGAAATGGTCGTGGCCTCCGGACTCGATATCACCCTGGCACCGGCCTGGTTCAGCGTGGTCGCGCGCGAAGACTTGATGCTGGACCTTCCCGATCTCGTGGTCACCGACACCCACCCGAATACGGACTGGGCACGTGTCGCCGCATACCGCGCAGGCGAGGTGACAACCACATGGGGAGATGGCAAGGACACATCCCCCGAACGATCGGCACTGGGAGTCTCCCGCGACCTCAGCGCACCGGCCATGGCGAGTGACGGACAAACGCTGGAGCAACTTCTGCGTGAGGCAGCTGCCAACAGTGACTACCGCACGCTGCGCAGATTGGTTAACCTCTACCACGACTGGATTCGCTCGAGCTCACCCAGCGGCCCACTGCGAAGCATGCGCGGTCTCTCGCGCGTCGATCTCAGCCCTGGACACGTGAGCGCGACGCACGCGCAGCTGGCGACGGATGAGGCGGACGAGCCAGCAGGAACCGCGGCTGACCAGGAGGTGGCCGACGGCCTCTTCGGAGACCCGAGCGTGGACGATGCGGCTCAACTCGGGCTTGGTTTTGACCCGGTGCTGAGAGAGACCGGCATCGAGCGTGACACCGTCGAGGATACGCACCACCATGATGGGGGGCGTGATGAGGCGAGCGCGCCACCTGTGCCCGTCGAAGCAGTCGTGGACCAGACCACCACGGGCGACACAGATATGGTGCGTCAGTGGTTCGCGACTCCGGACAACGTGGCGCTTTCGTCGGACGGAAAGGTGCAAATTGTCGACGGCTCCTGGTCGATCGCCAACCCGTCAGCGGGCCAGCTCGCATTCGTGCGAGGGCTGCGCGTCTTTGCGACCCGATTGCTCGCGTCAGGCGCAGCTCATCCGTGGCGCCTGCCTGTCACTCCGGAATCGGTCGTGCGCACCCTGGCCTCGATGGCCGGGGTGACGGTCGCAGACGGCGACATCGAGATGGTGGCTCTCCTCGAGACGGAGGTGGCCCTCGCAACCGGAGCGGCGAACCGTGACTTCGACGCCGAGGTGCGCCGAAACATCGCTGACGGCGCCCGGGACAATCACCTCCCATCCGCCACAGCGGCAGGATTCCGTGAACTGCTGGCACAGACGCGCTCGCTGAATCACACGATCAGGGCGCAGCAGCGTCAGATCGCGTGGCTGGAGGGCACCCTGAAGATGCGCGATCGCCGTATCAGGGAGTACGACCGCCTGATGTTCAAGCTCGAGGAATCGATGAGCTACAAGGCCCTGCGGGCCGCAGGTGCGCCCAAGCGCATCGCGGTGTCTAAGGCTCGCAGCCGGGTCGAAGAGGTCGTTCCGCCACGTTTGCGCGGAAGGGCGAAGCGTGCCCTCGACCGGGCGATCGCGCCGAACGCGGATTGACACTCATGCTCTGAGGCGACAGGCGGGTCCACCGATGCGTGACGAACGCGATTCTGCGTTCCTTACGCATCGGCGGACCCGCCTGTCGATGGCACCCGGTGCGCGCGCGTGCTGAGTCGCTCGGCAGAAGCAGGATCGCGGTTCGTCGGCTGCACACTGGCGTCGAGGGGCACTCGACCAGCGCTCCAAAGCCGATGAGCGGTCGGCCGGGACGACACCGCGAACAAATGCGCATCAGGAGCCTTCGCAGCGGCGCACTACATCACAGGTGTGCCCGCCCGGCCCGGCTTAGGGGCGTATACCCTGCTCAAGGGACGCCCCGTGTCCCGGACCGCACTGGTTCCTGCGAACCGCAGCAGGGGACCGGTCTCGCACACTTGCAAGCGACCCCCACGAGGACAACGCCGATCGAGAGTGGGGCAGCGTCAGAAACCGCGCTCAGGACGAACGCGCGGTGGTGCACTCCCGGTACGCGCAGAGGGGAACTCTGGGGAGGGGCTGAAGCGACGGAGGACGCGCTCGAACGAGATCGAGTCGTCCGGAGCTTGCGCCACCCGTTCCTCGACGTCGAATTCGTCGGCCCAACCAAAGAGGTCCACGATCTCTTCTGGCGGGAGAAGCTGGTCTGCACCCAGTTCTGCTACCGCAATCTCCCGGGCCACATCAGCCGGCACGGCTGGTTGATGAAATTCGGGGAAGATTTCCTGAGGCCGCTGCGCTCCCCCGAGCACCGCGTGATCGTTGTCGAGCTGCATGGGGTCTCCATAGACGCCGACCTCTGCTCCTGCCAGGGATCCGTGCAGAAGGGCCGAGGTCATGCGGTTGCTCACGACGCGCCGGTGACGGCGCACCTCGGCCAGCTGCTTGTAGAGGAACTCAGTGTCGGTTCCTCTCCAGAGATAGCCACGGCGTCCATGAGTGATGACACGGAACCCGGCGTCCTCGTACAAGCGTCTGATCCGCGGCTGCTCGTACTCGTTGATGTAGAGACACATCGTGATGGGGACGTCGCCCTCGGTCTCGCGGATCTCAGCGATGTAGGCCTCATGGTCTCCGGCTACCTGCTGGCCTTCCCACCCATGGAAGGGATACACGATCGTGCCTTCTCGTGTGTGACCCTCGGCCTCCCAATCTGCCTGTTTCTCGAGCTCGAGCAGGTAGTTCCAGGGCGCGCCGATGACGACGTAATCGCGCAACCCCGCAGCCCAGCCACGTCGGGCGCAGCCATCGCTGTAGACGAACTTCGGGTAACGCGCAGCGAAGACGGTGTTGACCGCGAAACCGTCGTGCATGTTCCATCCGTGCTGCAGGTACCCCCAAATACGTGGGGGCTCTGCCAGACCGACGTAGCGGGACATGATGTGAGCATGGCCGTAAAAATGGTTGGCGTGATGCATCTGGCTCAGGCCCCGCAGAACGTCCGAATGATCTCGATGACCCGATCGACGTCCGAGTCGGCGAGGTCGGGAAACATCGGCAGACTGATCTCCTGCTCGTAGTAGGCCTCGGCCTTCGGGCACATGCCGCGCTTGTAGCCGAGATCGGCGAAGTACGGCTGCCAGTAGACCGGGATGTAGTTGACCTGCACACCGATGCCCTGCGCACGCAGATGGTCGAACAGCTCGCGGCGTCGGCCGTCGGTGATGCGCAGCGGATAGAGGTGCCAGACCGGTTCCGCGCCCGCGCGGTGGCCGGGCAACGTCAGCTGCTCGATGCCCGCGAGGCCCTCGTTGTAGCGGTCCGTCAGCTCCTGACGGCGCGTCTTGAACTGCTCCAGTCGCGTCAGCTGGCTCGAGCCAAGCGCGGCCTGCAGGTCGTTGAGCCGGTAGTTGAGGCCCAGTTCGGGCATCTCGTACCACCACGCGCCCTCGTCGGGATGACGCAGCTGGTCGGCCTCGCGCACCATGCCGATGCCCTTGAACCGGCGCGCGCGCTCGAGGACGCCGGCGTCCTTCGCGACGACGGCGCCGCCCTCACCCGTCGTGAGGTTCTTCGTCGGGAAGAAGGAGAACGTCGTGATGTCCGCGAGGGAACCGACCGGCACACCGTCCAGCGAGCCGCCGACGGAGTGCGCCGCGTCCTCGAGCAGGTACGCGCCCGCATCCTTCGCGACCTTCGACAGCGCGGGGGCGTCGATGGGGTGGCCGCCGTAGTCGACGCCCGCGATCACCTTCGTCGAGGCGGTGACCTCGGCGGCGGCGGCCTCGGGGTCGAGGTTGCCCGTGTCCTCGCTGATGTCGGCGAAGACGATCTTGGCGCCCAGCAGCGCCGCCGCGGTCGCCGTTGCGAGGAACGTCAGCGGGGTCGTGATGACCTCGTCGCCCGGGCCGACCTCGGCCGCGGCGTACGCGACGTGCAGCGCAGCCGTGCCGGAGGTGACGGAGACCGCCGGCTCGGCGACGCCGGCCAGTTCGCCGATCTGCTTCTCGAACGACTCGACGTACGGGCCGGTGGTCAGCCAGTCACCCGACAGCACCTCCTGCACGGCGGCGATGTCGGCGTCGTTGATGGACTGACGGCCGTAGGGCAGCATCCGCGCGCCCTCAGATGCCCGAGGCGAGCATCTGCTGCAGCTGCTCGATCGTGTACCACTGGTCGTTGTCGCCCGAGGAGTAGTGGAAGCCGTCCTCGACGGGCTTGCCGTCCTTCGGCGGCTCGTAGCCCCACGTCGCGAAGTCGGGCTGCAGGACGAAGTACTTGCCGTCCTTGACGATCACCGCGCGGCGGCCCTCCTCCGGGGAGATCATCTCCTCGTGCAGCTTCTCGCCGGGGCGCAGGCCGACGTCGTGCATCTGCGCGCCGGGGGCGATGGCCTGCGCGAGGTCGGTGACCTTCATCGACGGGATGCGCGGCACGAGCAACTCGCCGCCCTGCATGAGGTCGAAGGTGTCGAGCACCATCTGCACGGCGTCGTCGAGGGTGATGAAGAAGCGGGTGCAGCGCAGATCGGTGATCGGCAGCGACTCGCCGGCCTCGTGCATCGCCTTGAACTTCGGGATGATCGAACCACGCGAGCCCATGACGTTGCCGTAGCGCACGACGGCGAAGCGCGTCGGGTAGGCGGCGGCGTAGTGGTTGCCGAGGATGAACAGCTTGTCGGCCGTCAGCTTCGTCGCGCCATAGAGGTTGATCGGGCTCGAGGCCTTGTCGGTCGACAGTGCGACGACCTTCTTGACGCCCGCGTCGATGCACGCCTCGATGACGTTCTGCGAACCGATGACGTTCGTCTTGACGAACTCGTACGGGTTGTACTCGGCCGTGTCGACCTGCTTGAGCGCCGCGGCGTGCACGACGTAGTCGACGCCGTGCATGGCGCGCTTGAGGCGGTCGAGGTCACGGATGTCACCGATGAACCAGCGCAGGCGCGGGTCGTCCTTGAACAGCGCGCGGCACTCCCACTGCTTCAACTCGTCACGCGAGTAGATGACGACGCGCTTGGGGTTGTGCTCGGCGAGCAGCTTCGTGATGAAGGCCTTGCCGAAGGAACCGGTACCACCGGTGACCAGGATGGACGAATCGTCAAGAATGCTCACGCGGGCTCCCAAATCATGTCGTACGTCGGTGACGCCGGAGCAAACGCCACGCGACGTGGCGCCTCACCGTTCTGCTCGATATCAGGTCAAGGCTAGCACCCGGCCCGTAGGCGCCCCCCGACCGTGCAGGCGGGGTGAGAGCATCGACGCATGGACGCTTCTCGTTCCCCGTCTCCCGCTGCGTGGCCCGGCGAGCCCGCCGCGACGACGCCTTCCTCCCCCACCCGTCGCGTCGTGCTGCGCGCCGATGCCACACCGACCATCGGCGTCGGGCACGCGATGCGATTGCTTGCGCTCGCCCAGGAGTTGCGCGGACGAGGCATCGAGGTGCACCTCGCGGGCGATCTCGATGTGGCATGGGTGGCGTCGGCCTACGCCGAGGCCGGCGTTCTCGTGCACCCCTGCCCCACCGACCCCGACGACCTCGCCACGCTCGTGCTCGATCTCGACGCGCGGTGGTGCGTACTGGATCGCTACGACCTGGGTCCGCGCTGGGGCGTGTGGCTGCGGCGAGCCGGCGTCGTCGTCATGGCGATGGTGGACGGGCCGTTCTCGGCTGATCAAGACGCCGACCTCTACGTCGACCAGAATCCCGGTGCGACGCCTCGTGCCGTCGGCGCGGGACAGCTCGCCCTCGCAGGGGCGGACTACACCCTCTTTCGTGACGACGTGCTCGCGCTGCGCCGCCCCGTCGGTGACGTCGCCGTCGATGACGTCGCCGACGAGGAGCAGCGCCCTCTGCGCGTGCTCGAGGTGTTCGGCGGCACCGACCCGTGCGGCGCGGCGCCCGTCGTCACACCTCTCGTACTGCAGGCATGCAGCGGCCTGGCCGCCGACATCACCGTCGTCACGCCTGACCGGACGTGGGTCGCCCCCCTCGCCGCGGATGCACCCCCCGGTGTCGAACTGCGAGCGAGCGGACCGGTGAGCGACCTCGCCGCGCGCGCCGCGGCCTGCGACCTCGTCGTGACCGCGAGCGGGTCGTCCGTGTGGGAACTCATGTGCCTCGGTGTCCCGCTCGGCGTCGTCTGCGTCATCGACAACCAGCGCCCGGGTTACGACATGGTGGCCGATGCAGATCTGGCGCTCGGGCTCGGCGACCTCGAGATGCTGCGACGCGACGATGACGCGCGCGCCGCGGCCGTGAGCGCGCTGCGCGAGGCGTTCACCGACCGCGACGTGCGCGTCGAGCGGGCCGCACGGGCTCAGGAGTTGCTCGACGGTCGGGGTCGCGCCCGCGTGGCGGAGGCTCTTGTCAGCCTGGCTCGCTAGGCTGGCGAACGCACCCTCGTCGAATCGGCACTGTTTCGAACAGCACCGTCCCAGCAGCTCCGGAGGCTCACCGTGACCCGCACCCGCGTCGTCATCCAATCCCGCCTGAACTCGAGCCGGCTGCCCGGCAAGGCGCTCATGACGATCGGCGGGATGCCGCTGATCGAGCTCGTCGCGCGCCGGGCCTCGCGTGATGGCCACGAGGTCGTCGTCGCCACCAGTGAGGAACAGTACGACACCCGCATCTTCGACCACCTCGCCCGCGTCGACATCCCGGCGATGCGTGGCTCACTCGACGACGTGCTCGGCCGCTTCGTCGAGGCGACGAAGGACATGGACGACGACGACCGCGTCGTCCGCCTGACCGGCGACAACCCCGTCGGCGATTCGAGCCTCATCGACGAACTCGTCGAGGCCATGGATGCGGGCGGTTACGAATACGGTCGCAACGACGTCTCACACATGCCCGAGGGGCTCGGATGCGAGGTCTTCCGCGTACGCGATCTGCGGCGCGCCGCCGCATCGACGAGCGACCCGTACGACCGCGAGCACGTGACCCCGTGGTTGCGCCGCAACGTCAAGACCCTCGACTTCGTCCCGGCCGCGAACCCCGGCGACCCCGAGCGCTTCCGCTGCACCGTCGATGTCCTCTCCGACTACGACCGGGTGTGCCGCCTGTTCGCCAACAAGCCGGACCCGGTCGCCGTCCCATGGACGGACCTCATCGCAGAGATCGGCGGGCCCGCCTTCACCGCCGGTCCCAGCGTGCCGCGCCGCGACGACAGCGAACTCGATCAGTCCGTCATGATCCTCGGCGGCCAGGCGTTCGCCGGCCCCAACGCGCCGTCGGCCGCGGAGATCCGCGCGATGCTCGCGACGGCCGTCAACCGCGGCGTCAACCACGTCGAGGTCGGTCGAGGCGACCACAACGCCGAGGAGATCCTCCACAAGTGCGGCGAGCCGCAGCTGACACAGCGGCTGCACTTCATCTCCCGCCTGCGTGAGATGCGCACCAACGACCCTCGACTCGCGGCCGCCGTCATCGAGGCCCAGCTCGAACGTTCCTTCGCCGAACTCGGCCGGCGTCGGGCGTCCGCCGTGCTCATGGCGAACGTCGACGAGGCGCACGACGCCGACGGCGCCGGCTGGCACCGCCTGCGCGACTACCAGGACAGCGGCGAGGTCGGCCGCATCGGCGTCAACGTCGAATCGCTCGAAGAACTCGAACGCGCCCTCGACCTCACCGGGCTCGGCTACGTGCAGTTCCCGCTCGGTGTCGCCGACCGGCAACTGCGCGCGGCGGGAGAGCTGCTCGGAGGGCGCGACGTCGTCGTCACGACGCACGCGACGTTCGCCGGCGGCACCGTGTTCGACCCGAGCGAACTCAACCGTCAGCTCGTGCTTCTTGCACACGAACTGGGACGCGCCAACGTCGCCGACCTGTGCGTCGCCTACAGCTTGTCGCACCAGTTCGTCGACTCCCTCGCGATCGGCACCCGCAGCAACCAGCAGATGATCGACGACCTCGCCTACTGCCTCAACGCCCCGCTGACGGCCGACGAGCGCGACGCCGTCGAGGAACGCCTCGACGCGGTGGTGTCCTGATGACGACCCGCACCCCGTGGCAGGTGCTCGAACACCTCGTCGCGACGGATCAGACGGCACCACGGGTGACGTTCTACGAACGCACACCCGGCCCCACGCAGGGTGAACGCATCGAGTTGTCCGCCAAGGTGCTGACGAACTGGGTGAGCAAGGCCGCCAACCTCTTGAGCGAGGAGCTCGACGTCGACGCGTCCTCGAGCGTCATCGTGCACCTGCCCGCTGCTCACTGGCGCACGGCCTACTGGTGCCTGGCCGTGTGGTCGCTCGGGGCGCAGGTCGTCTTCGTCGACGCCGACGACGACGATGGCGCCCTGCCGTCTGCCCCCATCGTGCGGGAGGCCGACGTGCTCGTCACCTCGAACCCTGCGGACGAGGTCGACATCGACATCGTCGTCGTCACGCTCGCGATGCTTGCGCGTCGATCGTCCGCTCCCCTGCCAACCGATGCGATCGATGAGGCGCAGGAGCTCAGCACCTTCGGCGACGTGTTCACCCCGTTCGATGTCCCGGCGCCGACGGCCGCCGCGCTGACCGTGGTGACGGGCGCCGGCGACGAGCGTCAGACGTCGTACGCCGACCTCACGACGCCACTCACCGACGCCGGCCGGCACTTCCTGGCCTCGCCGTCACCGGAGCTTCTCGCCGGCGTCCTGGCGGGCGGCGGCAGCGTCGTGCTCGTGCGAGGCGACATGGAGGCCGCTGACCTGGCGCGCCTACTGGAGCAGGAGTCCGCGCAGCCTCGATGAGGCGTCGTCGCCAGGCGTGCACGAAGGTGGACGAAATTCGCCGAGGTGCACGGAAATCGCGAAGGTGGACGCGATTCGCGAATGTGGACGAAGATCGCCGATGGGGACGGGAATCGCAGGTGGGTCAGCTGACGCCGGCGTCGAGATCCTTGTTGTAACGGTCGATGATCTCCTTCATCGGCCCGTCGCCGACGAGGGTGCCGCCCTGCAGGTAGATGCCGCGCGTGCAGAAGCGCGTGAGGTCACCTTCGGAGTGGCTGACGAGGAACAGCGTGCGTCCCTCGGCGAGAAGCCCTTCCATCCGCTCGTAGCACTGCTCGCGGAAGGCACGGTCGCCGACGGCGAGCACCTCGTCGACGAGGAGGATGGGCTCGTCGAGCTGCGTGATGACGGAGAAGCCTAGCCGCACCTGCATGCCGGAGCTGAAGTGGCGGAACGGCAGGTCGAGCCCCCGCTGCACCTGCGGCCCGGCGAACTTGACGATGTCGTCGAATCGCTCGTCGACCGTCTCCTTCTTCATGCCGTGCAGGCCGGCCATGAGGTAGATGTTCTCGCGAGCCGACAACTCGCCGATGAAGCCACCGGTGAGTTCGATCATCGGGGCGACGCCCTCGTGGATGCGCGCTGAGCCCTCGTCGGGAAGCAAGGTGCCGGCGATCATCTTGAGCAGCGTCGACTTGCCGCCACCGTTGGCCCCGACGAGACCGACGGCCTCCCCACGGCCGACGTCGAACGAGACGTTGCGCAGCGCCCAGAACGTCTCCTTGTCGTAGGAGGTCTTGCGCTTGTAGATGATCTCGCGCAGCGACAGGTTGCGCTTGCGGCCCTTGAGGAACTCGACGCCCAGGTCGTCGACCTCGATGACCGGCTTGCCCTCGGGGGTCTGCCATTCGACGGGCATCTCAGATCTCCTTGAGGATCGCGGGCTCGAGCTTGCGGAACACCCAGGAGCCGAAGGCGAGCCACCCGAGCGAGAGGACGAAGGCGAAGATCCAGCTGTGCCAGTCGGGTCCGTGCTCGCTGACGAAGCCCGCCCGGTACATGTCGATGATGCCGGTGAGCGGGTTGATCTGCATGAGCGTCGTCGCCCAGCCGAACCCGTGCTGCGAGGCCTTCTCGGCGAGCAGATGGATCGAGTAGATGATGGGTGTCAGGTAGAACAGCACGCGCAGGATGATGCGGACGATCCGGATGAAGTCGTCGACGAGCGCTGCCACCGGGGCGATGACGAGGCCCATGCCCATGAGCAGGATGAACTGGATGAGCAGCGCCGGGATCCAGTACACCAGCTCCCAGCTGAGCTGCACCTCCCCGTTGGCCCAGTAGTAGAGCATGAATCCGATGAGGATCGGCAGTGACAGCAGGTGCTCGATGCCCTTGGAGATGACCACGCGCGCCACCCACAACTCGCGCGGAAGGTTCGTCGAGCGGACGAGCAACCGCTCCGCGTAGAGCGCTCGCGCGCTCTCGTTGATGACGTTGTTGAACCAGTTCCAGGCGAGCATGCCGGCGACGATGAAGAGCACGATCGGCACACCGTCGGTGTTCTTGAACCGCTGAGCCATCGGCTCACCCGGTGAGGGGTCGCTCGCCCAGATGACGCCGAAGACGAACGAGTAGACCAGCGCCATGGCGAGGGGGTCGATCAGGGTCCAGAGGTAACCCAACGCCGAGCGCGAATAACGCACGCGAAGGTCACGTCGGACGAGGGTGTCGAGCGTCGCTCGATGGTCCCAGATCCGCGCCAAGCGGTTCGATGAGTTCATGTCTTCCTTCATGCTGACCAGCTGCTTCGCCCACCGGCTCGAGGGCAGCGGCACCTGGCGGTGCCACGACGCAGGCATCTCAGCCTACCGAGCACGCGCTGGGAGTTCGCTCAGGCTCGCGGGGCCTGCCCCGGTTCGGCGGGTTCGAGCTCGACGCGGGAGGTGAGGAAGCCCAGGCCCCAGGCCAGGTGCATCGTCGCGAGCACGGCCGGCATGCGGACGACGACGGCCGCGTCGCGCCCGCGCGCCGCGTGCACGCCTCCGGCGGTGACGAGGGCCGCGTACCCGAGCGGCGCTGCGAGCGCCGGGCGCCAGAACGCGCCGAGCGCAGCACCCCCGACGACACCGACGACCGCGACGGGCGGCGCGAGATAGCGCAGGTTGATCGACCCCTTGTGCTGACGCGCGACGACGCGACGCCACATGCCGTACTCGAAGTACTGCTTGGCGAGCGCCTTGAAGCTCGCCCGCGGACGATAGGTGACGCGCAGTTCGGGGGTGAACCAGACGGTGCCGCCCGCGCGGCGGATGCGGTAGTTCATCTCCCAGTCCTGTGCCCGCGTGTAGCGCGGGTCGTACATCCCGACGCGCTCGATCCACTCGCGCGCGAAGTTGCCGAGGTAGACCGTCTCGACCGCGCCGGCGTCACCGCCTTGCTTGAACTTCACGCCCCCGACGCCGATCTTCGACTTCATCGCGCACTCGACGGCCTGCTCGAAGTCGGTCGTTCCCTCAGCGTCCATGATGCCGCCGACGTTCGCGGCGCCCGTCTCGGCGAGCAGCCGCTCGACCGTGCGCAGGTAGCCCGGCGAGAGGATGCCGTGGCCGTCGACGCGTACGAGGATGTCGTGGCGCGTCGCAGCGAGCGCGGCGTTGAGGCCGTCCGGCGTGCGGCCCGTGGGGTTCTCGACGAGGGTGATGCGATCGTCGGCGTCTGCGAGCTCGCGCGCGACGTCCCACGTTCGGTCGTGGCACGGCCCGATGGCGAGGACGACCTCGAGCGGGCCGTCGTATTCCTGCGCGAGGATGGCGCGCACCGACTCGGCGAGGTGCTTCTCCTCGTCGAGGATCGGCATGAAGACGGAGATGCCGCGACGTTCCCCGTCGTCGGCTCCGGCCGGTTGTGCGGCGGGCGAATGCTCATCTGACACGGAACGACGTCTCCTGATCGAGCTCGGTGCGCCGTCGGCGGCCCCGTCCTGGGCCCACGGCGGCGCGGATGCGTTCGTCAGCCTACCGGGGGCCAGGGCGCGGGCGGCGGGGCCCCGACCTGCTCGCCCCGCGTGGCGCTGCCCCGAAAATCACAGCGCAGTTGTCTAACCTCGAGGGGTGCCGCAGCCGAATGATCCCCGTGACCCTCGTCAGCCCCGCCCCCGCCCCGACGGGCATGGCGGCCCTCGCGAGCACGACGCGTTCGTCGTCGACACGCGCCGTTCGAAGGGCAATCGACGCGCGATGCCGAAGCGCGCTGACACACCGCGCGACGCCGAAGGTCCCCGCCGCGGGGCCGAACAACCTCAGCGGCGGCCCG
>NZ_AEIQ01000028.1:0-635 GCF_000152185.1 Dermacoccus sp. Ellin185
TGCTGACGGACTATCTCGGTCAGAACGAGAACCCCTACACCGGGCAGCAATATGTGCTAGAGTCACGCCATATTTACGATCTTAAAGTCATGCAGATTGACCCGCTGGAAGCGCCGGATTTGATCTGGCTGCTGCAACAGACGGGAGATGAAGTGCTGGATTACCGCCAGGCGGTGGCGTACTACGCTTCCTGCCGCCAGACTGTCATAGAAGGCGGCAACCACGCATTCACGGGCTTCGAAGATTATTTCAACCCGATCGTCGATTTTCTTGGTCTGCACCATCTCTGACGATCAACTCGAATTACTAACTTAAACCATGACGCAAACTTATAACGCTGATGCCATTGAGGTACTCACCGGGCTTGAGCCGGTTCGCCGCCGTCCGGGGATGTATACCGATACCACTCGCCCTAACCATTTGGGGCAAGAAGTCATTGATAACAGTGTGGATGAAGCACTGGCGGGTCACGCAAAACGCATGGACGTTATTTTACATGCTGACCAGTCGTTAGAAGTTATTGACGATGGGCGCGGGATGCCGGTGGATATTCACCCGGAAGAGGGTGTACCGGCGGTTGAACTGATTCTTTGCCGTCTGCATGCAGGCGGTAAATTCTCTAACAAAAATTACCA
>NZ_AEIQ01000027.1:0-532 GCF_000152185.1 Dermacoccus sp. Ellin185
CCCTCATTCGTGAAGAGCCCGGAACATCTCGCGGGCAGCTCCCGCCCGTGGGCGTCCCAAGCCAGCGCTCTAGTGGTGAACCTCAGCCACGTTTACGTCGAAGACACCGACTGGGAGTTTAGCGAGTTCTCGATCTACGACCTGGGTCAGGCAGTAGCTCACATGACCATCCAGGCGCACTCGATGGGCCTTTCCTGCCGACAATTCCGGGCCTTCGACAAAGACGCCGTCGGCCGGCTACTTGAGGTGCCGCCTCACTGGGACGTCGTCACGATGACCGCCATTGGCCGCGCACCCAGCGAAGCGGAACGCGGCCCGCGCGCCAGCCAACGAGAAACCGCCATCGCTTGGCCAAGATCCTGACTCGGATAGCCGAGGCCCACACCGACCCGCTGAGCTACCGGCACCCGTGAAGGGCGGAAACCTTGGCGGATTCAACCGGTCAACGCACCATTGATGGTGTTCAGGGCTATCGGTGAAGGCGTCGTGGGATGAGGCCCAGTCGAGGACTTTGCGGGGCCGTTCGTTGATG
>NZ_AEIQ01000026.1:0-6122 GCF_000152185.1 Dermacoccus sp. Ellin185
GGGTGGCGCCGCGCAGGCGGTCGGCCAGGGCCTCGGGCAGGCCGGCGGCGGCGGCGATGTTCTTGAGCTCGTCGGGGGTCATGGGGTGTTCCTTCCATCGGGGTTGAGCAGATCGTGAGCGCGCACCGCGTATTCGGTGGCGCTCGTGTGCGGGCAGGTGGGGCCGTAGGACGGTCCGCACGTCGAACACGACCAAGTGCTCGGCCCGCAAGATTCGGTGAACGTCACGTGCACGTCGTGGCCGTTCGGGTAGGTGACGACGGCGCGCACGCTCGTCGTCGTGAGCTCGAGCAGCAACAGCGAGGCGGCGCGCATCATGCGGCGGCACCATCTGTTCGTCGAGCCGTCACGCCCTTCGTCACGGATGGGGTGCTCTTGTCGACGCCCGCCCACACTCCCCATGTCATCCGCCGGGACGCGGCCGCGCACGCGGCATGGGTGGGGCACGGCGAGCACAGGGCGACGACCTCGCGCCGCTCGTCTGCGCTCTCGCTCGTGAACCTCGGATCACCCGCGCAGGGCGGTTCAGGCTCGCCACGCTCGGCACGGTGCGTGAGCTCGAGGGTGAGCGCCTCGAGTGTTTGATTCTGTGCGCTCATGTTCGATTCCGTGCGGTTCGCGTCGGGGCCGGCGTGCTGCCCGGTAGCAGACCGTTCGGGTCGGCGACGATGTACCCGTTATTCGTCCTTGCCTTGTGCGCGCAGTGCGCAGCGCGGTGCCCTAGGTAGTCGCGCGCGGTGAGGATGTTCGAGCCGCCACCGTGCCAGTGCTCGGCGTGGCAGTGCGGGCAGGCGACGACGAGACGGACGACGTGAGTGCCGTCCGCGGCGGTCGTCGTCTCGGTGCGGATGATCGGTGCGATGCGGTGAGCCATGTCGGCTCCTTTCGGGGATGACGACGGCCCCGCACCTCGGGGTGAGGTGGGGGCCGTCAAGTGTGGTTTCGTGCGGGGGGTGCGTCAGTAAGCGTCAAAGCGTCAAAAACCGCGTGATTCCGGGGTTTTTGTCTGACGCTTTCAGGACGCTTGACGCTTCGTTGTGTCAGACGCTCACGATGCGTCAGATAAAAACCGCGTCATTCCGGGGAATCTGACGGTTTGACGCATTCGGACGCAGGTAGCGCGCGAACGCGTCATCGAGGTCTTCGATCCGATAGCCGCGGGCCGTTCCGGTCGTGTTGCGGTTCGGTTTGATCCCAAAGTGCTTGAGACGCTGGGCGAGCTTGCGGGGCGTGAGCTCCCACTCCCCCCACGGCGACTCCTCGATGGCCGACAGGTTCGTGATGAGGGCTTGCGCCGGCATGAACGTCGTCCCGGTGCGAGCGAAGATGTCACGGATGTCGGACAGCAGCAGCGTCGCGAGGTTGCCCTCTTCGTCGTCCTCACTCGCGGCCGACGTGAGCACGAGGCACGCGGTACGTGCTCGGTGCGCCCACTCGGCGCCGGCGAGGTCGGCCACGGCGATGACGGGCTCCCACGTATCGGCCGCGCGATCCTCGACAGGCATGTCCGGTTCGGCGTCGGCGAGCAGCGCCACCGCAGTCTGCGACCACTGCACCAACCGCCGGTTGAGCTCGGCGAGGATCGGCCCGTCGCGGCGGTCACGGAACGTCGAGACCTTCTCGTCGACCATGCGCCGACGCAGCGTGAACGACACCGAGCGATCCGTCACCGTGTCAGGCAGACAGTCACCGATGCCGGCCAGGGCGACCGCGCAGAACGTCTGAAACTCCGTCGGTGTCTGGTTCGGGCCGACGCAGCGCAGCGCGGGCCGACCACGCTGGAACCCCGCGTTGATCAGCGCGCGCAAGTCCTCATTCGCCTCGGCCTGACGCTTCGAACCCCAAATCGTGTCCGCTTCATCGAGAATCAAGGTCGGGGGCCGCTCGTCGCCGATGCTGCGAAAGATCGCTGCGGTCGTCGCGTTCACTGTCGCCAACGGCTTCCACGACAACGCGCTCACCACGTCGAGCAACCTCGTCTTGCCGCATCGTTTCTCGGGCGAGTTGATCGCCAGACGCGGCGCCGACTGGAACGCGGCGAGCGTGTGTGTCACCGCCACCCATAGCGTTGTTGCGACGGCGGCGTGCTCGCTCGGGAAGATCACGTACTTCTTGAGCGTCGCGAGAACGTCGTCGAGCAGCGCGGCCGTGTCATTAGGTTCGTCCCACGGCGCCACGTCGGGGCCGTCGTACACGTCGGTTTCGTTCATCGCGGCTCACCTTCGATCACCTCGTGAACACGGCCGGCGATGGTCAGCGCGGCGAGCACGTCGCCGAGACGGTCGCGGTGCACCCACAGGCCACGGTCGGCGCGCGACCACATGCCCCGGATACCGTCGAGGTCGCGGCGCTGGTGACCTCGAACGAGGACGTTTCGTCCCTCGGGCGGGCAGTAGATGTACACGGGTCGGCGTTTCATGCCGCCTTCCTTCCTGCGGGGACGTGAGTGGTGCTCGGCGGGTCGTACGGCGCGAGCAGGTATGAGACCGGGTGCAGCGTCGGCGCGTCGTGGGGGCGCTGGTAGGGGTCGTATCCGGCGGCGCCCTCGAACGCTCGGTTGAGGCGGCGGTGCGTGCGACGTTCACTCACAGCCCGCCACCCCCTCGAGCTCGGCGAGCTCGGCCGGCGTTACGACGTCGACGGGCTCGAGGCGCACGAGGTCGAGAGAGGCCGCGCAGCCTGCCGCGAGGGCGCGTTCGACCTGCCGCTCGGCCGTGGCGAGGGATCGCACGACGGTGCGACGAATGCCACCGTTGACGAGCCGGCGAGTGACGACGACGGCCAGCAGCGGGCCGCTGGGAGCGGGTAGACTGGCGGCGTAATCATTCCCTGTGGCGGGGAGCATCGGCGCCGCTTCGTCAGCCGTGACGGGGCGGCGTTCGTGTGTCTGCGAGGTCATCACGCGTTCACCGCCTGACGCGCCTTGTCGACGTTGCGCGCGGCCGTCTCGCCCGTCTCGTCCCGGTAGGCGATGCGCCTGTAGAGGTCGGCGGTCAGCGTCTCGCGGGCGGGGCCGTGCGCGGCGACCTGAGAGACGAACCATGACGTGAACGCGACACCATGCGGCGCCACGGTGCGCACGTACAGCCGGCACAGCCGGGAGACCTTCGCGGGGCTCACCGGGACGTGAGCAGCAGCGAGGGCGTCATGCGCGTGACGGATCAGCGTCTCGACGCTCGGCGCTTCGTGGTGCGCGCCGTGGGGCTGGGGTGCGGGTGTGTGCCTCATGCGGCATCACCGCTCGCGGCGGGGATGGGGCGGGCGAGGGCTTCAACTTCGGCCAGGTCGACGCGCAGGTTTCGCGGGCCGACGCGGTAGCCGGTGAGGGTGCCGGCCGCGATGTAGCGGCGGATCGTCCTGGGGGAACAGCCGAGCTGCTCGGCCGCGTCCGCCAGGCTGGCAAGCTGCATGCGCTTGGCTGGGCGAGTATCCAGCATGAAAAAACCTCCGATGGGAGCGCAGATCGCGCCCTCCGATCAGAGGTGCATACGAGGACATTGAACACCACGCGGTGCCACGGCGTCAACCTGCGGCACCGCGGGGGATATTCAGCGGGCGGGCTTGAGGGCTCCCGGCGCCTCAGGGCTGGTGACACGCAAGAGGGGAAGCCCGGCCGCCACCATCCCGTCGAGGGCCGCCTCCACCTTGGGGGCAAGCTTGCCGCTCACAACCTGCCCGTTGTAGTTGCAGCTCCGCTTGTTGCACCTGAAGACGTATCGCGTGTGCGCAGGGTCGTCCGCAGCGGGTGCGGCGTCAGGCGGGGTGAACAGGCCGGACGCTTGGCCCTCCACCGGCGGGGCGATGTTCTCCACCCGCACACCGTCCGCATGCGTCCAGGACGTGTCCCCCTCGGCGTCACGCTCCCACATGGCGAGGTGCTCCTCCGGGTGATTGGGACAGACGACGAGCAGGCTCGCGACAGTCTCAGGGCGGGCGGCCATCGTGAACGTGAAACCACCATCCTCGAATGCCATGACCTTAGGCACCTCGAGACGGCCGTCCAATCCCGTCGTCGTGGAACTCGTGACGCCGATCTGATGGTCGGGGGTCGTCCATGCCCAAATCGTCCGGCCACAGCCGCCACACGTCGTCCAGACCTGCCCCTGCTCCAGGCTGTCGAGTGCGTAGGCCATCGGGCTGCAAGGCTGGGGCGCCGCAGGCGTGAGGCTGGTGCCCATTCCTACGAGGTACGTGCCGCGCGCGGTACCAAACAACCGTAGGACGACTGAACCGGGGCAGGTGGGGCATTCAAACGACGGCCCCTCACTCTCCCCTCCAACGTCGGCGAGCAAGTAGGCGGCGAGGCTGCCGGGGCTTCGGGTCACGGGGTCTCCTTGAGCAGAGTTTGCAGCGCGGCGCGCTGCTCGGGAGTGAGTTTCTGCAGTGCGGTGAGGGCGGCCAGTAGTTCGCCCCCACGGTCAGGCTCAGACGTGTCCGCAGGCGTTACGGCCTCGGGTGACGGTTCCTGAACGGGTGGTGCGGCCATGCGGTCGGTGAGGTCACGGTCACGCTCGGCGGCCGCGTGTTGGTAGTGGAGAGCCATCGTCGGCGACGAGTGCCCCAGCCGGGCCATGAGGTCGGCGAGCGTCGCGCCCTGCTGGGCGTACCAGACCGCCGACGTGTGCCGCAGATCGTGCAGTCGCAGGTCGGGACGCCCCGCCATGCCCCGCGCGTAACGCCACCAGATAGAGAACTGGGGCTGCTGCAGGTGGTGGCCGCAGTACTCGAACACGAGCGCGTCAGGCTCGGGGCGCACGTGCCGTTCGAGGTGCTGCTCGAGCTCGTCGGCGACGGCGGTCGGCATGCTCACGGTTCGGATGCCGGCGT
Organism: Dermacoccus sp. Ellin185; assembly: GCF_000152185.1. Taxonomy (NCBI): domain Bacteria; kingdom Bacillati; phylum Actinomycetota; class Actinomycetes; order Micrococcales; family Dermacoccaceae; genus Dermacoccus; species Dermacoccus sp. Ellin185. Next base: position 4,828 of record NZ_AEIQ01000026.1, read on the forward strand.
CCGACTTGGGCGGGCCGACGATGAACTTGCCGTGCACGCGAGAGACGGCGCGCTCGACGCGGATCGTGCGGCGGGCGAGGTCGATATCGCCCCGGCGTAGCTCGATGATCTCGCCGAACCGCAGGCCGCACCACGCGGCGATAGTGACGATGGGCGCGAACGCCTCTGGCATATGCGAGTGGATCGTCGCCACCTGCTCCCGCGTGGCGACCTCAAGCTCGCGCTTCTTCTTCCGCTGCACCTTGATCGTGCAGGGGTTGGTGATGATGAGCCCTTCCTCGAGGGCTTGCGACATGGCGGCGCGTAGCGCCATGTAGGCGTTGGGGCGCACGCTCGAGCCTCGGTCGGTCGGGAAGTCGTCCCACCACGCTTTGACGCGCGCGGCGGTGATGCCCTTGAGCGGCACGTCACCGAGCGTCGGCTTGAGGTAGTGGCGGTAGAGCTGGTCATACCAAGCGCGAGTAGTTGGCCGCAGGGGTTCGCCGTCGACGCGGCGGCGTTCGATGAACTCGGGCCACCACTCGGCGAGGGTGGGGTCGCCCTTGCGCGGTCGGTTCGCGCGCACGCTCGGCGGCGTCCAGTCGTCGCGATCACGTAGGCGCCGCTCCCCCGCGAGCCAACCCTCGGCGTCGCCCTTCGTCTCGAATGTCGTGGGCGCGTTGTGTCGCTGTAGGTCGCGGCCGATGTAGGACGCCTGGAAGCGCCCGGATGGGAGTTTTCGCACGGCACCGAACCCGCGTCGGGTGCCCCCCTTGTTCGGCACGTCGCGCCCCCGTCTCTCGTGTGCAAGGTCTACCGGTTCCGCGTGCCAGGTGACGCGCCGGAACCGTGCAACCTCAGTGTACGCACAAGGGTTCTTGTGTCCCGGTCACACGTAGGCTACGCTGCGGAATCAAGCGAGAGAATCGGGGATTTCGGCGGCAACGCGCGAGCCCCGGAATGACGCGCTTATGAATGTCGACCGCCTTGGGTGTGCCACGCCACTGGCCCGTCCACAGTGCAGCCTCGAACTCTGCGCGACTGACGACGTCATCCCGCCCGACGAGCACCCCCATGACGATGGCTTCCTTCGCGGTCATCACCGCCCGCCCGCCGGCGCCGACAAGCTCGCGCCGCGCCGCGTCCACGTGGGGTGGGCTCCCCTCGGCGGCGTTCGCCACCAGCCGCGGTCCGCCCTGCGCCCGGTTGACCCGGCGCACCGCGGCGCTGACCCGCGCTTCGAGCTCCGCCGGCGTGATCGCGCACGAGATGACGTCGTCGGCCCCCGCGTCGAGCAGCGCGACGGTCGCGGCCGC
>NZ_AEIQ01000025.1:0-68921 GCF_000152185.1 Dermacoccus sp. Ellin185
ACCCTCATTCGTGAAGAGCCATCAAACGTCCGTGGCACGGGAGGAAAACCGCGATGTCCAACTCGAACGACGACCTGAACGAGCAGCCGACGCAGATGGCGTCGGCCGGTTCGCACGAGCAGGCCGGCGAGGGCCAGTCGACCTGGCAGAGCCAGGGTCCAGGGTCAGCAGGGTCAGCACCAGGCAGGCGGGCTCGGCGGGCAGTTCGCTGCCAACGAGGGCGAGACCCGCGCGATGCCGCACAACGCCTCGAACGCGCAGGGCTCGAACGGGTACGGCCAGGCCGCCGGCGGCCCCGGCCAGTACCCGCCGGTTCCCGGCTCCGATCCGCAGGGCGGCACCTACCAGACGTCGGGCGGGCAGCAGGGCTCGAACCCCTCGGGCCAGTACGGCTCGGGTTACGGCTCGGCGCCGCAGAACTCCACGCCCAACGGCCAGGGCGGCCAGTGGAACTCGGCTCCGCAGGGCGCGCCCTACGGCCAGAACGGCCAGGGTCAGCCCGCCCAGCAGAACGGCGGCTACAACTCCTCGCCGCAGGGCTACGCTTCCGGCGCGCAGGCTGGATACGCCAACACCAACCAGCAGGGCGCCGCCTACAACCCCGGCCAGCAGTACAACCAGGGCCAGACGGTGACGCAGAACCAGTACGCGCCCCAGAACGGCGCGACGGCCGACAAGCCCCGCCCCGGCATCGGCAAGACGCTCGGCTGGGGCCTCGTTGCCGCCTCGCTCCTCGCCATCATCGGTGTCTTCGGCACCTGGATGTGGCTGAAGATCGACGCCGGCACGCTCGGCAACTTCAACGCCTCGACGAACGGCATCGGCATGGAGTCGAGCAACATCCCCAACTCCGACTCCGCAGGTGATGACAACAAGGTGACGGACGGCTGGTTCGTCCTCATCCCCGCCATCATCGCCCTGGCTCTCGGCGTGCTGCGGGCGCTCGGCAAGATCCGCAAGCCCGTCATGTGGGCCGGCGCAGCGTTGGGCGGTATCGCCACGGCCGTCGCCGTCTACGACTACTTCGACGTCCGTGACAAGCTGGACGAGGCGAAGCAGGGCGCGAACGGCCTCGCCGGGTTCAGCGCCGGCAGCGGCTGGGGGCTGACGCTGTGCATCATCGCGGGCCTGCTCATGCTCATTACGAGCGTCATCAGCGCCCTGCGCGACTGACGAACACGCGCACCGCAGAGAGGCGCCTCACCCGAACAGGGTGGGGCGCCTCGGGCGTTGTCGGCGAAGATGACGGGCGCTGTGCAACTGTTCCAGCCGCAGCGTCGCCTGTGGACGGTGTCGGCTGTGGATGACGAACGCGCGGCCGGTCGTGGCGTCGCAAGACTGACGTCATGTTTCCCGCACCCGAACCGCAGCCCACGTCGTTGCCGTACCCGCTCCCACCGGCTCACCCGCGCGTAGGCAGCTACGGCCCGCCCATCGACGCACCCCACATGCCCCCGACTCAGAGCTTCGCGCCTGACGCTCGGGGCCACCACGACAGCGGGTGGAACCACGATCAGCCAATGCCCGGCGCCTGGTCTTCGGGCGCATGGTCGTCGGACGCATGGGCCTCAGGGCCGTGGACGCCCGGAACCGTCCCCCCGCAAGCCTGGTCGGCTGGGCCGTGGGCTCCTGGGGAGTGGACCGCGGCGGGGTGGCATCAGGGAAGTTGGCAACCCGGCCCATGGCAACCCCGCGCATGGCCGACGCAGCCCGCATCCGTGCCGCAGCATTCACCGCGCAAGAAGACGACAGCGGGGCTCCTGCAGATCGTCGGTGGCTGGGCGGGCCTTGGCCGGTTCTACGCCGGTGACTCACGCCGCGGCGGCATCCACCTCGCGGTGTTCAGCAGTGGCATCTTCGTGCCCGGCTGCACGATGCTCAGCGTGTTCATGGTCGCCTACGGCGTCATCGACGGCATCCAGATCCTCATCCTCAACGCCCGCGACGACACCGGCCGGTTGTTGAGCGAATGAGGAGGTTGCTGACGACAGCTCAGCGTGCTTCCAGATTTGAGATCAGGGTGCTGACCCGCTCGCGGCGGCCGTCTTCGGAGCCTCGGGGCCTCCGGTGCCGAGCGTATTGGTCGGCTCGGGAGCAGGCGGCGTCGTCGCCGGGGGCTGCGTGGGCGTAGGCGTCGTCGGGGCCTGCGTCGTCGGCGGCGGTGCGGACGTCGTGGTGGGTTTCATCGTCGTGGTGGTCGACGGCGCCGTGGTCGTCGACTTCGTCGTCGGCTTCGTCGACGTCGGCTTCGGTTTGGACGAGGTCGTCTTCGGCTTCGTCGTCGTGCGAGGCGCGCGCGTCGTCGTCGTGCGGGGCGCGCGCGTCGTCGGCGCGGTGCGAGTGGGCGCCGTGGTCGGTGCCACCGTCGTGGCCTCCGCGGTCGGCCGGTTCGACGAGGTCGTCGACGTGCTCGAGGAGGACGACGAACTCGAGCTCGATGAACTCGACGAAACAGACGATGAATTCGACGGCGTGGCCGATGCGCTCGACGCCACCGAGGCCGGGAGCTCGGAGTCGCTGTTGCTGCCGTAGTTCTTCGCGAACATGGTGGCACCGACCAACGCGCCGGCACCGATGATCGACGCCGTCACCACCCCGATGAACGCGCGACGACGAGACCGGTTGGCTTCTTCCTCAGCCAGCAGGTCATCGTGCTCGTCGTCATGCCAGAACGGCTCGTCCTCCACCATCGTCACGAGTCTACGAAGGTGCGACGCCGACGACAAACACGCAGCCGCGAACCTCGTCGGAGGGTGAGTCTGCGGTCCTCGACGTCCGGGACCCGCGCGCGTGCAGGGCACGCGGCCGTGGCGACATCAACGGTGTGTTCGAGCTCTCCGCACCCCTGCGGGGCGAGGATCTCGACACCGAGTCCGACATTCCACCGGGGCGAGCAGTCAGCTCGGTCGTCCAAGCCGCGCGGTCTTCCATGCGGCGCCGGCACTCAGTTCGACGCGAGGTCGCAGATGTTGTACCACCCCTGCAGGTTCGTCTCGTTCTTCTCGAACGACGTGAAGTTCCACGCCACCTTCGTGTACGCGGGCCGCCCGCGGCACGTGCCGAGCTTGGCCGTGATGTACGCCTTCTGCCGCGGCAGGTCGACCATCGAATCGGAGTTCTCGCCGTTCTCGGCGATGCCCGTGGCACGTGCCACCTGGCCGCCCCAGCTGCTCCACACGACGTCCGTCACGAACATCGTGTGGTGCGACGTGATGGCGAACGTCGACGGCTTGACCTTGCCGATGCCATCGGCGATGACCGGGCTGCCCGGCGTGAGAACTTGCTCGCGCCCGAACGTCACACCACTCACGGTGCTCGGCGTGGGATCACCCGGCGCAGGCGGGCGCTCGGAGGTCGCGCTGTACGTCGGCGAACTGCGCGTCGCCGACGCTGACGTCGGCTGCGGCGCCACCGTCGACGACGCAGGCGTCGTGGGGGCAGCGGTGCTCGACGTCGGGGCCGGCGTGGAAGTCGGCGCGCTCGAGGACACCGCCGTCGACGTGGTGGGTTGCGACGAGGTCCATGACGGCGTGGTCGACGCCGAGGTGGACGCCGTCGCCGTGAACGACGACGTGCCCGACGCCGGGTTCGACCCGTCGTCCGACGACGAACAACCCGTCAGGGCTGCGAGGCCGGCGATGAACGTGATGCTGACGATCCCCCGAGTTCTCATGCTTCAACGCTAGGCCGATACCAGGCGGTAGGGGTGCGAAGTGGCCGGGAATTCGGGGTGCGAGATCAGCAGGTTCACCATCGAGCCGACGAGCCCGCCACACGGTCGGCGGAACTCGCCGGCTGGACGAGATGCGTCAGGGGGTGACGACGATCTTGCCGCGCGTGTGGCCCTCGCGGCTCTGGGCGAAGGCGTCAGCGAGTCGCTCGAGCGGGTAGGTGGCGGCGATGTCGACGCGCAGCGCGCCGTCGTCGACGAGTTGCGCGAGCTTCGCGAGGTCGTCGGCGCTCGGGCGCACCCACGCATAGAGCCCGCCATTGAGCGCGACGCTCGGGTCGGCGACCGATACGTGCCGCCCGGCCGGGGTGAGCAGCTGCATCGTCTGCTCCTCGACGTCACCGACGTAGTCGGCGCTCACCGTCACGCCGTCGGGTGCGATGGCGCGCACACGCTCGACCAGGCCGTCACCGTATTCGACGACGTCGTCCGCCCCGAGGCCGCGCACGTACTCGTGGTTGCGCTCGGACGCGGTGCCGATGACACGCGCCCCGATGTGCTTCGCGATCTGCACCGCGTACGACCCGACGCCGCCGGCCGCACCGTGCACGAGCAGCGTGTCGTTGGCGTTGAGGTTGAGACGCGTCAGCGTCTGGTAGGCCGTGAGCCCGGCGAGGGGCAGGGAGGCCGCTTCCTCGAACGTCATCGACGCGGGCTTGCGAGTCGCGGTACGCACCGGGACGGTGACGAGTTCGGCGAACGTGCCGCCGGCCACGACGTCCTTGCGGGCGTACGCCATGATCTCGTCGCCGACGCGGAACTCGGGCGCGTCGAGCCCGACGGCCTCGACGACGCCCGCGACGTCCCAGCCCGGAACGGCGGGGAAGACCGTCATCATGAGCGGGTCGAGCCCGCCCGACATGACCTTCCAGTCGACGGGGTTGACGCTCGCCGCCTTGACGCGCACGAGCACCTCACCGGGGCCGACGCGCGGGGTGTCGAGATCGCGCAGTTCGAGAACACTGTCATCGCCGTAGCGGGAGTACGTCATTGCCTTCATGTTCGGTTCAATGACATGCCGGGCTCGCGTATTCCACGCAGGGAGAGGGCGGCCCGTCACCGGAACCGCCCCCTCATGCGCTCTTGTCAGACCCACGCACTCATGGGCCGAAGTAGGTCAAGGCGTTGCCGCCGCTCGTGACGAACCCGTCGCTGGTGGGGGAGTAGACCAAGGCCGTGGGCGGGGTGGAGCCGCCGTATTCGTCCTTGGGCAGGTCGAGCTTCCACGCCTCGGAGCCGTCGGCGACCTTGTTGCTCACGATCGCACCGTTCGTGGAGTCGAGGCTGACGAGCTGCTGACCTCCCCAGCAGAACTGGGGCTGGCCGTCGAGGGTGCGCGAAGACTTCTCCTTGCCGTCCTTGTCGAGGAACCAAGCCTTGTTGTCCAACGTCGTGAGCACCGTGCTGGACCCGCAGAACGCGGCAGGGTAGGCCTCGCCGGCCCCTGCGGACCAGTCCTCGTCGGTGCCCTCGTCGTTCAACTTGTGCACCTTGCCGCCGGAGACCTCGTACAGCGGCAGCAGCCCTGTGTCAGCCAGCATGGGTGAGGCAAGTGCGCTCGTCTCCTTCTTCATCTTGCCCTCGCCGTCGCGGAAGCGACCGTCTTTCATCGTGATGGGACGCCCCCGATCGTTGCCCAGGACAGCGGACTCCGCCTTGTCGGTCTGCTTGCCCGAGCTGTCGAGCGCGATGCCCTTGCCGTTGGAATCCTGGGCGCCGCGAACGTAGGTGATGCCGTCCAGCGTGAACAGCGGCGCCGCCGCCTGTCCCGACACCACACCGGAATTCGCGGCCATGCTGACGTTGTGCTCGTAGGTCCAGGCCGGCTTGCCGTCGTCGCCGAGGCGCGTCAGAGCGAGACTGGCCGTGTCGGAGCCACTGCTGGAGGCGCCGTCGTCGTCACCCTTCACCAGACCAGAGGCCAGCCACAGCGTGCCCGTCTTCTCCTGGTAGAGACCCTCACCATCCTTGATGGCTCGCTGCTTGGCGATACGGCCGTTCGAATCCATGGTCACGAGCTGCTGCTCAGGTTCTGAGGTGTCCTCCGACGAATCGCGAGGCGGTGAATACAAGCAGGCCCAGCCTCCCTTGTTCACCAGGGGCTGGCACGCGTTGAAGGACCCCTTGACCTGCCACGCCACCTGGCCCGTCGCCTCCTTGACCGCGACGACGGCTTCGTTCGGCACGGTCATGAGGATGAGCCCATTGGTGCCGTAGCTCAACACGGAGACGCCGGACGTGGCGTAGCTGCTGGTGTCGATGCCCGCAGCCCGAACGACGTCCTCACTCTTCAACGACCACTTCTGCTGCGGTGCTTGGTCAGGAGCCTTTCCCTGCAAGCTGAGCAGACTCGCATCGAGAGACGCCGAAGGTGCCGGGCGCATCGAATACGCGATGCCGGCGCCCCCGCCGACCGCGAGCAGGGCGGCCAGAGCGATGAGCGGAGCTTTGGGAATGGGTTTCCTGGGCTGGCGGGCTTCGGTGCCACCCAGTGGTGACGCCCCATGGGACGCCCACGGGGCGGTAAGCGCACTCGGGGCCTGAGGCCGCGGTGCCGCAGCAGCCTCAGCCGGGCCGGCAGATGTGGCCGTCGGCGCCTCGCGCTGATCGCCCGCCGAGGAACCTGTCCCGGCGGAGGCCGCGGCAGCCTCGACGGGGGCGCCGCACTGCATGCAGAAGCGAGTCTCGGGGGCCAGCTGGGCCCCACATCGTGCGCAGAACTTCACGGTTCGCCCTCTCAGCTCGACGAGGCGGGGCTCGAGTAGTTGCCCTTGCCGGGCTCGGCCAGAACGCGCAGATCGCCGAAGTCGAGCTGCGAGCTGTCACCCTTCGTATCCTCGGTACCGCCGCTGACGGATACTTCGATCTCGAGACGCAGAACGTTCGTCACGTCGAGGTCGAGGCTCTTCGGATCGTCACCGAACTTGACGACCTCCTGCCACAGTTGATGGTTGTCACCGCGAATCGTGACCTTGAACTGCTTGGCCTTGTCAGCCGCATCGCTGTCGACGGCGATGTCGCCGCGAAGGCGGCTGTAGGCACGGTTCAGGTTCAGCGCCATCGTCTCGGGCTCATCGTCGTACCCCGACATCGTGCCGCTGAGCATGTGTTCGTAGGTCTTGTTGGGAACCTTCCCCGACGTCTCGTAGAAGGGGTTGGACCCGACGAACAGCTCGCTCGAACTGCTCAGATACGTGACGTTCGCAGGCTGATCGAGCGTCACCTTGACGGTGTCGGGCGTGGACTGGCCGGCTGCCGTCTCCTGGGCGGAGATGACGGCACCACCGTTCATGCCCTCGACCAGATTCGTCTTGGAGGTCTCGAGCTTCACCTTCGAACTGAGCAGCGCCTGCGCCTCGTCGATCGACTTGCCCTTGAGGTCAGGCATCTTGGCGGGCTTGTCCTGCGCGTCGGACGGGGCCGCTGCACCGCTGCCGCCACCCGACGAACCCGCAGCGCTCGGGGACGCGGACGAGGCGGACGACTTCGAGTCGTCACCCTTCATCGAGTTGTAGGCAAAGGCGGCTCCGCCGCCCAGAACGACGACGGCGACGACGGCAGCTGCCATCTTCGCGACGTTGGAGCCGCCTCCCGAGCGGCGCTCGGTCGCGTCGCCCTCCGACAGGTTGACGGGCGTCTCGTCGCGCCGGGGGGCCGAGCGATCATCCGCGCCGTGCGGGTCGGACGAGGTCCACTCCGACGAATCCGCCGAGTTCGGGAAGCTGCGGTCAGCCTCAGACGTCGAGTCATGACCCGAGTCGTGGGTACCCCCGGCGGGCGAGGACGTCGTGAGGGTACGCGTCTCGTCGTCGTGCGACGCGAACGACGGGTACTGCGGCGTCCACGACGAGGAGGGGGACGAGCCGGTCGGAACGGCCTGGGTCTCCTGCTCGCTCTCGTGCTCCCGTGCCTGCGGCGCCGCCGTTTCCTTCTCGGGCTCCGGGGCTGGTGTCGCGGCCGCAGAGTTGGGCGCGAGCTGGGTGTCGTCGGCGTCAGCGGCGGGCTGCGGTTCCGGAGCTGCCGGGGTGACCGGCTTGCCGCACGACGAGCAGAACTTGTTCGACGCGTCGATGCGCGCGCCGCAGAAGGGGCAGAACCGCATGATCACACCTGGCCGTTCTGGTAGTTCTGGGCATCAGCCCACTGCTGTCCGCCGGCAGGCGCAGCCTGGGGGGCGGCATAGCGCGTCTGGGGGGCGATCGGCCCGGCCACACGACGCACGGCCGGCGGGATCGTCAGGGCTGCAGCCGCGACGAGAGGCAGCCAGAGATAAGCCCCCTCGGTGAAGGCTTCACACAGACCCCCGGAGGTCTTGGACGCTGCGAGCGTGATGAGGATCGTGAGGGAGAGCGTCACCGCGCTGAGAACGGCGATGAGGCGACCCATCGGGTTCGACTTGAGCAAGAAGGCGCACGCCGCGTAGACGAGGGCGGTGATGAACATGAGCACGAGGAACCACGTCTCGCCACCTGGGGTGTAGTCCGTACGCCCCCCGATGAAGGCGAGGGCGTTGAACAGGGCAGCGACGGCGGCCACCGCGAAACCGGGGACGACCCACTGCGTCAGACGGCGCGCGACCGAGGCGTCATCGGTCGCGGAGTCGCGGCCGTACGAGGCAACCTCGTGGGCCGTGGCAAGGGCCAGCGCGAGGGCGACGAGAGCCGCGCCGTGTCCCTGGCGAATAAGAGCAGCCCCGGACAGGTTGGTGTCTTCGGAAATCCACCCTCGCGTCATTAAGGCGAATGCGAGGCTGCCCGCGAGAGCGATGAGCAACCCATGGCCGAAGGCAGGGCGTGCCACGCCGATCCAGGCGACGAGCGCGCCGGCCAGAGCAACGAACAAGATGCTGCAGATGGCGGTGAGCCACTTTCCCTTGCCGGTTACTTGATCGTAACCAACGAAAGAGTCTGCTCCCATCCACTGGATGATCGAGACGACGCTGAGCACGACGCCCAGCGCAGCGATGGCGACGGTCGCCCAGCGCAGAACGTCAGCCGGCAGGGCGTCGCGCGCATCGTCGAGGCCCGTCAACGCGAAGCCCATGGCCATCGCGAGCATCGTGACCCCAATGACGGAGAACTTGTCAGAGTCCGGGCCGCCGAGCGTCGTCACGAGCGCCATGACGATGGCGATGAGCGCCGGCAGGCAGAGCACCGCGCGCACCGCGAAACGGACGATCGGCCGCATGGCTGCCCCGAGGAACTGAGGCAGCAGCGCGATCTGGGCGACGGCGGCGAGAGCGACGCCGATGCAGCCGATGAGCGGCAGCACCGAGTGGTGCGTCGCGTACTGCACCGGGGCTACGTAATCCCCCATGCCTTCAGAGCTGCTGCCATCGACGACCCACCAGTTGCCGAGGGCCGTCATCGCCAGGGTGACGGCGGCGAGGAGGCGCAGCAGGCCGGGCGTCAGGCCCTTCCAGTCGATCGCTGCACGCGGCGCCCCGCTCGTCTGAGCCCAGGCCGGCTGAGGGGCAGTCGACGAGTGACCCCCGAGCGGCGCCGAGGTTTGGCCCTGAAGGGGCGCCGAGGAAAACGACTGAGTGGGGTGAACCTGCGTTGAATCCACCGAGTCAGCCGGGGGCTGAGGGGTGCTCGTGCGCGAGGCGGCGGGAGCGGGGGCGGCGGGTGCCTGCCCGGCATCCTGGGCGGCGTGGGCGACCGGGTTGCCGCACGAGGTGCAGAATGCCGCTCCCTCCGTCAGCTGGTTGCCGCAATGGACGCAGAAGCGCATCGTCGTGCCTTTCGTGGAACGTGGATCTGTTGATCAGTTGTCGTGGGGTGCGTTGAGATGCTGCTCGCCGCAGCGGGTGAGGTCGCCGTCGAAGTGCTCTGAGCACCAGGCTGTGGCTTTCTCCTGCGTCGCCGTGTCGGCGTTGACGACGACGGCCATCCAGCCGTCGCGGCCCTTGATGGCGGAGTTCTGCAAACCGGCGTCGCTGAGCTTGAGAATGTGCAGGTCGGCGCCGTACTTCTCGCGCAGGGCTTTCATCTCGGCCTCGATCTCGACGGCCGTGTAGGGCTCAGGGTGGCCGGCATCCTTGTCGGTGGCGCCCACCCATTTCGACGACAGCCGTGCGCCCCACGAGTCCTCCGCGATGTTCGTCGCGGAAAGACCCTGCGAGGCCCACTCGTTCAGCTGGGAGATGGCCGCGCCTTCGCTGGAACCGGATGACGACTCGGCTGAGCCACTCTGGCCGGAGGACGTCTGGCTCGCCGGGGCCGAGCCTTGGCTCGCGGTCGAGGAACCGCCGCCGGACGTCGGGGGCGCGGCGAGCGTCGAGGTCGGGGCGACGGAAGCGGAGACGGTCTGGGGGACGGCAGTGTGCGGAGAGTCGTCGTGCTTGCTCATGGCGTTCACCGCGAAGAACGAGCCGAGGCCCAGGGCGACCAGGCCGACGGTGATCCCGGCGGTCTTCGCCATCACATTCTGGTTCGACTTCTTCGCGGGGGTAGGAGCGGCGGACGCGGGAGCCGCGGCGGGGTTGGGGTCCACGCGGGCGCCGCATCGGGAGCAGAAGGAGCCCGGGTCGGGCGCGCCACACTTAGGGCAATTCATACGATCTCTTTCATCGGCGTGAGGTGAGAAAACCGCACCTGCGCCGATTGATGACGATCGGCCGAATGGTTTCCCCCGCTCGTCAGGATAAACACAGCCGCTGATCGGTTCGCGTTCAGCAACGCTGATCGTGTGCGAATCGTGATGCGCGGACGACGTGACGCCGGTTTGCATGTCTTTGGGACCATGTAGTGGTGATGGAAGAACGCTTGGACGGTGAGGGCGCGATCGGGCGCCGACGTGATGATCCGACGGCCCGCGCGGATCCTGCCCCGTCGGATCGCCCCGTCCTCGACGTCGGGCTCGTCGTCTCACCCGTAGCGCTGCTGACAACCGAGACGCTCGCGTCCGACGTGACGGCGGCGCTCGCGGCGCAGTACCCGCAGGTCGAGTGGAACCTCGTCGTCGTCGAAGATCGTCTCGCCGAACCGCCCGTCACGCCCCTCGACCTCATCGAGACGGCACGTGATCGGATGCTCGACGAGAACTGGGATCTCGTGCTCGTCCTCACCGATCTGCCGCTCAAAGACGGGCGCCGTGTCGTGCAGACGCAGCTGTCGCCCGTCCATGGCGTCGGGCTCGTCGTCGTGCCGGCCCTCGGTGTCGTGCAGGTGGCGACGAAAGTGCGCGCCGCGTGCGTGCGTCTCGTCGAGGAGCTGCTCGACTTCGACGAGGACGACACGAGCGGCGACATCGACCGCCGTGCCCGCCAGCGGGCCGAGGACGTCGAGGGGCGCGACGACGAGAACCCGGTGCAGTTCGCGGCGCGCGTGCTCGGCGGCAACGTTGGCGTGCTGCTCGGGCTCGTGCGAGCCAACCGTCCGCTGACGCTCGCGCTGCGCCTCAGCCAACTCATCGCGGTGACGGCGGCAGCCGGCGCGCTCACGCTCATCACGCCCGACATCTGGGTGCTCGCCACGAACTACGGGCCGTGGAGGCTCGGCCCTGCTGTCGGTGGTCGCCGTTGTGGCCGTAGAGGTTTCGCTGATCGTCGGGGCGAAGTTGTGGGAACGCCCGCGCCGCAAGGCCGAGCGCGAACAAGTGATGCTCTTCAACGTCGCCACAGCCCTGACGATGACGATCGGCGTCAGCGTCTTCTACCTCGCCGTGTTCCTGCTGGCGCTCGCTGCCGCTTTCCTGCTGCTCGACGGGCATTCGTTCCAGCAGTTGTCGGATCAGTCGTGGTCGATCGGCAAGATCGTCGAGAGCGCCTGGATGACGGCGTCACTCGCGACGCTGGGCGGCGCTGTCGGAGCAGGCCTCGAGGAGGACGACATCACCCGCGCCGCGGCCTACACGCGCGAGTCGGACGAGGGCTGAGCCTCGCCTCAGTGGCGCTCCGACGAACTGTCGAAGTAGCTGATGAGCTGCAGCATCTCGGGCAGCACGTGATCGTCATCAGCGGAGTTCGCCGCGCGCAGCGCACTGATCTCGTGGTGCAGCCTCTCCATGTCGGCGTCGAGACGGCTGGCCGTGTGCGCCGCCGTCGTCAGCTCCGAGAGCAGGTGCGCGGGCACGTCGCCGTCGTACTTGTAGTAGATCTTGTGCTCGAGGCTCGCCCAGAAATCCATGGCGATGGTGCGCAACTGCACCTCGACGGGCACGGGCTGCGGGCCCGTCGACAAGAAGACCGGCACCTCGACGATGAGATGCAGGCTGCGATACCCGTTCGGCTTCGGGTGCGCGACGTAGTCCTTCTGCTCGAGCAGCGTGACGTCGTCCTGCGCGAGCAACAGGTCGCGGACACGGTAGACGTCATGCGTGAACGAACAGATGACGCGGATGCCGGCGATGTCCGTGACGCGCGCCCGGACGTCGTCGAAGTGGTGGCAGTCGCGTTTGCGGGCCTTGCGCAGCAGTGACTGCATCGACTTCAGGCGCGTGCTGACGCTCTCGATGGGGCTGTAGCTGTCGGTGTGCGTGAACTCGCGTTGCAGCACGCGCAGCTTCGTCTCGATCTCGTCGATGGCCGGACGGTACGGGACCATGAACTGCTCGACGGCCGCGATCCGCTCACGCGCCTCCTGAGCCGACAGGACGGGACGAGGCATGGTGCGAATCGGTCATCGGTGAGCTCCAGCACATGGTCGGGACGCCCCCAGCGTAGGCCTGCACCCCTGCGCGTGCGCTGAGCAGCCGCTCAACCCTTTGTCAGACCGCGTTCGATCATGCTGCGGGTTCGACGAACGTCATCGCGAACGCGGCTGGGCGGCTCGTATCCGCACACAGCGTCGCGTAGGGGGTGACGGGGGTTTCGGCGACGTCGGCGGGTGACGCGTCGGGCGTCGTCGTCAGCGTGGCGAGGGTGAACGGGTTGGTGATGGTCATGCGTGATCCTTCGAGTCAGGTGGCCGGTCGGCGGCGCGATGGTTCGCGGCTTCGCGTCGTGGCGAGGTGGGGATCCGGGCCGGGCGTCACGGACGCGGGGCGGGGATCATCGAGCGGGGCCGGAGAGATCTCGTCGGCTGCGTGCTCGTGTTCCACTCAACCACACGACGCGCGATTTCATGCCATCGGGGTGCGGCGTGGCGCTGTGCCCAACCGAGCGGTACGGACGGCGCGGGCTCCCGCCGCGCGTGGATTTCGGGGTTTTTTCTTCGGCTCGACGTCTTGTGAGCCGCCGTCGACGGGCGGAGGCTGACGTCGAGGCACCAAGGAGGCCACCATGACCGTGACCGGGCTCGAAGCCGACACCGCCACGGCCTACCGCAGGTTCGCCACGAACGAAGCTCGCGGAAACTCGCCGATCTATGAGGCAATCTGCCAGCGCATCGCGGATGACGACGCCGTCCTCTCGCTCATCGCGACGCTGCCTGCGCCCAAGCGTCAGCCCAACCTCGTCCTGGGCGCTGCGCGCTACCTCGACGCGCCGTCCGACGATGCGTCGTCGTTCGTCAACTGGCTGCGCGAGCACTGGGACGAGGTGCGCGCAGTGGCGCTCTCGCGGGCCACCCAGACGAACGAGGTCGGGCGATGCGCGACGCTGCTGCCGTTCATCGCTGATGCGGCGCGTGCAGCGGGCGACGGCCGGATCGCGCTCGTCGAGGTCGGGTGCTCGGCCGGGTTGGCGCTCTACCCCGACCTCTATGCCTATCAGTACGTCGCCGAGTCCGAGGCTGGCGAAGACCCCGCCGCCGGTGGCGCTGACGACGAGGGTGTCGACCCAGGCGGCGAGTGCAAAGACGCACCCGCTGGTGGGGCGATGGCTTCCCGGGGGCGCGAATCCTCATGCGATGACGAGGTGTTCGAGCCGCGAGAGGCGTCGGGTCCGTTCGGGGTTGACGGGGTCGACCGGCCGCTGCTTGACGTGCGTGGTCGCCGGCGCACTCGACGAGATGACGAACGCAACGCCGTGTGCGCCGACGATCGCATGGCGTGGCGGCCTCGATCTCAATCCACTCGATGTGTTGTCCGATGACCCCGAGGCTCTCGACAACGCCCGTTGGTTGCGAGCGCTCGTGTGGCCCGGCCAGGTCGAACGCGCATCGCGGCTCGCTGCGGCGATCGACACCGTCAGGCGGCACGTGACGTCGCACCCCGAGGACGCCGCGCACATCGTCCGTGGCGATGTCGTCGACGACCTCGAGCGCCTCGTCGCGCAGGTGCCCGACGAGCTGCACCTCGTGCTGTTCCACTCGGCCGTGCTTGCCTACGTCGACGATGACACCCGCGCACGATTCGAACGTCGCCTGCGCGAGTTGACGCATCGGCCCGGTGGTTTCACGTGGATCAGCAACGAGGCGCCCAGCGTCATGCCAGGCATGCGCGACGCGGTAGCTGCTGCCTGGGAACCACGTGATCTGCGGGGACGTTTCGTGCTCGCCGTCGACGGGCAACCCCGCGCTCTGACGGGGCCCCACGGGCAGTCGCTGACAGCGTGGGATGCCACGAACTGAGCTTCCCCCCGTGATGTGGCCGGAGGGGGCGAGAGCCTGACGCCAGCTGGTTAGCCGCCTGTGGCTGGCGACCCTGCCTCAACTGCGATTCTTGTCCACATTCGCTCGACCTCACTCAGGCGGGCGCACGGCCCCCGCCCACCTCTGCCTACGGTGCATCCCAGTCAGCCGGCTCCAGGGGCACGGACGGTGGTGACGCCGTCGTCTCCGCGTCGGTGATGTGACGAGCGACGGCTGAGGCCGAGACCTCGCCCATCCGTCGTCGGTCCGGAGGCAGCGGCGCCATGAATGTGACCGTGGATCGCCGATGGGGACGGGATCCGCGAATGTGGACGAGAATCGCCGATGGGGACAGGAATCGCGGATGGGTAAGGAGCGGGGGTGGGGCTCCGGCCACGGCCACGACCAGATCGCCGAGGTGCGAGCGGGCCAACGGGCGAGCGGCGGGGCGTCAGCGCACGTGGAGGGCCATGCGGAGAGCGCCGATGGCTTCGGCCATGCAGCGTCGCCCGAGGTCCGTCGCGAGGATGTTGATGAACGGGTGCACGGCGTCGGTGTGCACGCGCAACGTCGTCGCCACACCTGCGTCGGAGAGCTTGCGCGCGTAGGCGTTTCCCTCGTCACGCAACGGATCGAATCCCGCGACGGCGACGTACGCCGGTGCCAGCCCGCGCTCCACGAGCTGCCCCAGATCATCGGCCAACAGCGGTGAGACGCGCGGGTCGCGGCGCATCGCATCGACGTCGTCCGGCAGCGTTCCGCCTCCGAGGTAGTTCGCCTCGTACCAATCCATGTTGGCGCGCGTGAGGAAGTAGCCCTCGCTGAACAGTTCGTAGCTGCGCGAGCGCGGCAGCGTCAGGTCGGTGACGGGTACGAACAGCATCTGCCACGCAGGTTGCGGTCCGCCGACACGGGCGCATTCCTGCGCGACGACGGCTGCGAGGTTGCCGCCGGCCGAATCGCCTCCCACCGCAATGCGATTCGGGTCGATGCCGAGTGCGTCAGCATGTGCATGCGCCCAGCGAAACGCCGCGACGGCGTCGTCGACGGCAGCGGGGAACACATGTTCAGGAGCGAGGCGGTAGTCGACGTTGAGCACCGCCACCTCGCCGCCCGCGCACAACGCCCGAGCGACGGCGTCGTGCGTGTGATGCGATCCCAACACCCACCCGCCGCCGTGGAAGTACACCAGCAGCGGCAGCGGGTCTGCGCGAGGCTCGCGGTTGTCGACGTTCGGGGCGTCCGTGCGAGCAGCGACCGCCGCGCCGGCCTCCTCCGCGCCGGCTTCCGAGGTGCCGACTTCTCCCGCATCGGGGTCGACGACGCGCGCATGCTTGCCCACCACCGTCACGGGCGAGGGGTGCGGGCGGTACAGGCGGGCGGGGATGTCTCCGGCGCCGTACGACGAGCCGTCGAGGACGACATCTTCGACGTTCGCAACATCAGCGAGTTCACCTGCGAAGAGCCACGATTCGGCTGCGAGAGCGTGACGGGCGTCAGCGACCGAGCGCTCGTCGAGCTCTTTGCCTCCGATGCGTCCGAGCACCTTCAACCCGACGGTGATGTCGGGGTCGAGCGCCCCACCGTCGACGATGTGCGGTTGGCCTGCGGCACGATGACGAACGGCTCGCGGCAGCGCGAGCAACGCTTCGAACGCGCGTCGCTGCGCACGATCAGCGACCGACGGGAGGAAAGGGGCATTGCCGGGAGTCACGTCTTCACTATGCCGCCTCGCGTCGACGCTGCGGGTCATAGGAATCTGTGTTCATGCGAATCGAAGCGCCGGTGGATCGCGCCGCCCCCGTGCCGCTGTCCGTGGGCTGGCGGTGAATTCGGTCGAGCCCCGGAACGTCACGGGGCTCAACATCTAGGGTTGGAAGAATGGTGGAGGAGAAGCTCATTCGGGTCGCTGCGGTCGTCTTTCGGAACGCCGAAGGTCACGTGCTGACGGTCCGCAAGCGCGGCACGCAGCGGTTCATGCTGCCCGGCGGCAAGCTCGAGGACGGAGAAACGTTCGCTCAGACGGCGTCGCGTGAGGTCGAGGAGGAGCTGGGGCTCGTGGTCTCGGCGGCCGAGCTCGAGCCGCTCGGCGAGTTCCGCTCCGACGCGGCGAACGAACCAGGTTTCGCCCTCGAGTCCCACGTGTTCACCTACCCCGGAGAGCTGACGCAGACGCCGCGCGTCGCCGCCGAGATCGAGGAACTGCGGTGGTTCACGGAGGCACAGTTGCGCGAGCCGGAGGGCGACGTCCTGCTCGCTCCGATGCTCGAGTTCAACGCCGTCCCTGCGATCTTCGGCTGACGCCTCCTGCGCGTGCCTGCGTCTCAGACGCCCGCTGACGTGCGGGGGCGGCGAGGCCGGCGTCCAACGCGGGGAGGCTGATGGGCGCCGAGCCGAGGACGAATGTGACCGAAGATCGCCGATGTGGACGAAACTCGCCGTTGGGGCAGCGCTGGACATGCAAACGCCCCGGCAGTCGGCAGCGTGAGCAGATCCGACGAACCGGGGCGTCGCATGAGGGGTGAACCTCAGCCAGGAACCCACTGGCGACAAGCCTCACGAGGAGATGTTGTCGAGGCCAACCTCAGACGGAGGCCTTCTCGACCGCGTCGAGGAGCGCCTTGTCGAAGGCGGGCAGGTCGTCGGGGTTACGGCTCGTGATGAGGTTCGCGTCGATGACGACCTCTTCGTCGACCCATTCGCCGCCGGCGTTGCGGATGTCCGTCTGGAGGCTCGGGAACGACGCGACGCGCTTGCCGCGCACGACGTCGGCCTCGATGAGCATCCACGGAGCGTGGCAGATGGCCGCGAGGGGCTTGCCGCCCGTGACGAACTGGCGGACGAAGTCGACGGCTTCCGGCACGGCGCGCAGGTTGTCGGGGTTGGCGACGCCACCGGGCAGCACGAGCGCGGCGTAGTCGTTGATGTCGGCGTCCGACAGCTCGACGTCGACCTTCTGCGTGCCCGACTTCTCGAGGTGGTCGAACAGGTCCACCTCGCCCGACTCGGGCGAGATGAGGACGGGCGTGTAGCCCGCGTCGGCGACGGCCTTCCAGGGGTCGGTCAGCTCGACGCTTTCGATGCCTTCAGAACTGGTGAGGAATGCAATTTTTGCCATGTTTTCCACGATAATTCGCACGGCAGCGGCATGCAACGCCCGACGGGGTGGATGCGGCGGAACCTCCAGGCCGGCCAGGCCTGGGAGGGCTCTTCGACCCGTCGAGTCCTCGCCGCACCACGTCGCCGCCGTCGCTGCTCACCCCTACGAATCCCGTCCCCTTCGGCGATTCTCGTCCCCCTGTGCGATTTTCGGTCACATTCGTCCGGGGATCTGCCACCGCCATCACCACGCGGACAGCGACGACCCGGCGCCTGATCATTGCCCGAAAGCGCGTCATGCAGGACGCGTTTTCGGGCAGACATGGCGACGGCCGCGCGGTCGCGTAGTCGCCGCACCGTCTCGACGATGACGACGACGTCGCCGGTATACGTTGCCGGACGCCGTACTTGACGTCGGACGACGGGAGCCCGATGCCGCATTCATCCATCGGCGGCCTCGTATTCTCTCTGGTGTCGACGCAGACGCCTCGTGGGCCGTCGTCCGGCGTATCGACACGACGGCCGGCATGGCGGGGCGGGTGCGCCACAATGACCCCATGGACGACGAGAGCCCCGAAGCCGCGTATCGCCTCCTCCACGAGCGGGTGACGGGCGGGTCACCCGCGGCCGGTGGTTCGTCGATCAGCGCCGCGCAGTACGACGCGGCGCGCAGCGCGTATCTCGAGGAGCGGGGCATCGTCGCCCGCGTCGGTGTGGCGGTGTGGCCGCCGACGTCGCAGACGATCCGTCAGCGCCTCGGCGGCGGGTCGTGGGCGCGCGCCGCCGAGGCGCTCGGGCTGACGGCGAACGTCGGACGCTCGCGCGGCGCTGGCTCCTTCTCCGACGACGACTACCGCGCGGCCGTCGCCGCGTTCCTCTCCGCCGCAGCCGACGACGGCCGCCCCGACGTTGCGTCGACCTCCTTCACCGCCTACGGCGCGTGGGTGAAGAGCGAATCCGACGCCGGCCGCACGGCGCCCAGTGGCGCTGCGGTGCGTCAGCACTTCGGGTCGTGGGCCGCGGCGAAGGGCGCCGTCGCGCGCGGGTGACGAGAGTGCGCCGGGTGGGCCCCGATCCACTGGCCATGTGATGCAGGTCATAGAGTGGCGGACATCGAGCATCGTCGCCCACGCCCTCCCATTGCGTGTGCGCACCCACGACCCCAGGGGAGCATCATGACCACCGTCGCGTTCATCGGCCTCGGAAACATGGGCCTGCCCATGGCGAAGAACCTCATCGCGGCAGGTTTCACCGTCCGCGGCCACGACGTCGTCGATGCCTGCCGCGCGGCTGCCGCCGACGCGGGCGTCGAGCTGGCCGGCAGCGCGCCGGAGGCCATGGAAGGCGCCGACGCCGTCATCACGATGCTGCCCAAGGGCGAGCACGTGCGCGCCGTCTACTTCGGAGCTGCTCAGGCGGCCGACGGCTCCCAACCCTCGAACGACGACGGCATCCTCGCCCATGCGACGCCCGAGCAGATGCTCATCGACTCCTCGACCGTCGACATCGCGACCTGCCAGGCCGTGCACGACGCGGTCGCCGCGAAGGGCCTGCACTTCGTCGACGCGCCCGTCAGCGGCGGAATCTCCGGCGCCGAGGCCGGCTCGCTGACGTTCATGGTCGGCGGTGCGGACGCCGACGTCGAACGTGCGCGCCGGTTCATCGAGCCCATGTGCGGCAACTTCTTCGCCACGGGCGGCCCGACGACGGGTGAGGCCGCGAAGATCGTCAACAACATGATGCTGTTCGTCGCCGTGCAGGGCCTCTCGGAAGCGGCCACGCTCGCGAAGAAGCTCGGCCTCGATGCGAAGACGTTCCACCAGATCGCGAGCGTCTCCTCGGGCAACTCGTGGGCGCTGCAGACGTGGTATCCCGTGCCCGGCGTCGTCGAGACGGCCGCGGTCAACAACGAGTTCGCCGCGTCGTTCCGCGCGGATCTGGCGCTCAAGGACATCGGTCTCGCCCTCGCTGCCGCGGCCGATCACGGCCTGCACCTGCCCGCGACGGGCCTGTCCGCGCAACGCCTCGCCGAAGCCGTCGACGGTGGGGGCGGCGAGCTCGACTGCACCGTCGTCATCGCCGCCGTCGACCCTGACGCCGAAGGCCTGCCCGAGGGCTACGTCCACGGCGGCGCACGCCGCGACGCCTGACCGAGCGCCCGCGCGAGTCGCGTGGCCACGGACGACCAGTCCCGGCCCGACGCGGCACCATCGCTGGCCCCACGCGCCACCACCACCGAGCCCGACGCGGCGCTCGCACCACTGACCACCCAGAACCCCGCAGACAGCCACGAGCGCATCGCGGGACCCACGAGACGAAGGTGTGAACCATGAGTGACATCAAGCAGATCGGCCACTGGATCAACGGCGGCGAGGTCGCCGGAACCGGCCGAGAACAGGACGTGTTCAACCCCGCGACGGGTGAGGTGAGCGGTCGCGTCGCGCTCGCGAGCGTCAGTGACCTCGAGCAGGCCGTCGACGCCGCACGTGCCGCCCTGCCGGCCTGGCGCGCGACCGGCCTGACGAAGCGCGCCGCCGTCATGTTCAAGCTGCGCGAGATCGTCACGGCGAAGAGCGACGAACTCGCGCGCATCATCACGGCTGAGCACGGCAAGGTCGTCTCGGACGCCGCGGGCGAGGTCGTGCGCGGCCTCGAGAACGTCGAGTACTGCGCGGGCCTCATGCACCACCTCAAGGGCGAGTTCTCCGAGCAGGTCTCCTCGGGCGTCGACGTCCACTCGGTGCGCCAGCCCGTCGGCGTCGTCGCGTGCATCACGCCGTTCAACTTCCCGGCCATGGTGCCGCTGTGGATGGTGACGACGGCGATCGCGTGCGGCAACACTGTCATCCTCAAGCCGAGCGAGCGCGACCCCTCCGCCGCGCTGTGGATCGCGCAGGCGTTCAAGGACGCAGGCCTGCCCGACGGCGTGCTCAACGTCGTCAACGGCGACAAGGAGGCCGTCGACGGCATCCTCGACCATGACGACATCAAGGCCGTCTCCTTCGTCGGGTCCACGCCGATCGCGCAGTACATCTACGAGCGCGCCTCCAAGAACGGCAAGCGCGTGCAGGCCCTCGGCGGCGCGAAGAACCACATGGTCGTCATGCCGGACGCCGACCTCGATGCCGCCGCCGACGCGGCCGTCAGCGCCGCGTACGGCTCGGCGGGCGAGCGCTGCATGGCCGTGTCGGTGCTCGTCGCCGTCGGGGAGGTCGCCGACCCGCTCGTCGACAAGATCGCCGAGCGCATGGGCAAGCTCGTCATCGGCGACGGCTTCGACGAGCGCTCCGAGATGGGTCCGCTCATCACGCGCGAGGCGCGCGACCGCGTCGCCTCGTACGTCGCCGGCGCCACCGACGAGGGTGCGCGCGTCGTCGTGGACGGCCGCGAGAAGCACTTCGACGAGAGCGGCTTCTTCATCGGCACGAGCCTCGTCGACCACGTCAAGCCCGGCATGAAGGTCTACGACGAGGAGATCTTCGGCCCGGTGCTGTCGGTCGTGCGCGTCGAGACGTTCGAGGACGCCGTCGAACTCATCAACGCGAACCAGTTCGCCAACGGCGTCGCGATCTTCACGCGTGACGGCAAGAGCGCCCGCGAGTTCGAGTTCGCCATCGAGGTCGGCATGGTCGGCGTCAACGTGCCGATCCCGGTGCCCGTCGGCTCGTTCAGCTTCGGCGGCTGGAAGAAGTCGCTGTTCGGCGACACCCACATGTACGGCGCGGAGGCGTTCAACTTCTACACGCGCCGCAAGGTCGTCACGACGCGCTGGCCCGACCCGACGCAGAGCCAGGTCGACCTCGGGTTCCCGACGAACTGACCATCGATGCCACGAGGCCGGGTGCAGCTCGCGTGTTTCACGTGAAACATGCGAGACGCACCCGGCTTTCTCGTGCGCCACACCGACGCGCCACTCTCCTGTGTGCAAGCCCCGTCTTGCGTGCGGGTCGTGACCAGAGCGTCATGACTGGCCACCCCTGAACACGTTGCAGATGTACTGCGCGGATCGTCCATGGGGGAGAGCTGCGTAACGCTGCCTGCCGCCACGCCGATGTAGCACATGGTACGAAACATTCCCGCGCGGTCGAGGAGGTGTCATGGGTCAGCTGCTCCACCTCACCCGTGCGCGCCGGGCGCTCGTCGCCGCCGGATGCATGGGCGCCCTCGCCTTCACCGCCGCACCGACGGCCGAAGGAGGCCGCACCCTTCAGGCGGCCGGTGCCAACCCGACGTCACGCACCGGGGTGCTCATCGAACCCTCCGACGGTGGGGACGAAGCGCATTTCTGCACCGCCTCGGTCGTCCACAGTGAGAGCAAGGACGTCATCATGACGGCCGCGCACTGCCTCGGCGGCAAGTCCGACGACCTCGTCTTCGTCCCGCAGTACTCGGGTGGGGCGCGCCCGCTGGGCACGTGGAAGGTGAAGGCCGCGTTCCTCGACTCCGCATGGATGAAGGATCAGGATCCCGACGCCGACGTCGCGTTCTTGAGCATCGAGACGCACGGCAGCGGCAAGAACGTCCAGCACATCGAGGACGCCACGGGCGCCTACGAGCTGGAGGTCGGGCGCTCCCGCGCGGCAGGCACGCCAGTCTCCGTCCAGTCGTACAACAACGACTCCGACATGCCGATCGTCTGCCAGACCACCGTTCTCGACGATGACAACGACCCCGTCTTCCACTGCGACGGGTACTCGACGGGCAGCAGCGGCTCGCCGTGGGTCACGACCGTGACGAGCAAGGGGCACAGCGAGCAGCAGGTCATCGGCCTCATCGGCGGTCATCATCAGGGCGGCTGCTACACGCACACGTCCTACAGCCCGGCGTTCGACTCGCGCGATCTCGTGCTGCTCGCCCGCGCCGACGCCGGTGGCGCCGGCGACACGGCCCCCACGCCCGGCGACGACGGCTGCTGACACGCCGCGTCTCACCACGGCCTGCTCGCCTGGCAACCCGCTGATCGCGCATCTTCCGAGACGCGCGAACTGACGACCGTCACCCGATGACGATGCCCTGCGCCGCTGCGACGGCGAGCGCCGCGTCGACGTCCATGCGGGTCTGCGCGAAGCGTGCCTGGGCGAGATCGATGCCGTCGACGCGGGCGCCGCGCAGGTCGGCGTCCCGTAGGTCGGCCCCGCGCAGGGTGGCGCCGCTGAGGTCGGCGTCGGCGAAGACCGTTCTGCGCAGGGACGATTCGCTGAGGTCGGCGTCGCTGAGGCGGGCGCCGGTGAAGTCGAGGCCGTCGAGTGTCTGCTGACGCATCGTCACCATCGCCCACTGCCCGCCGACGATCGTCGTGTCGCGCCACCCGCAGTCGGCGAACGTCGAACCGGTCATCTTGCAGCCGTCGAGCGTCGTCATCGCGAACGAGCAACCGCTCAGTGTGGCGCCGGTGAACGCGACCCGCTCGAGTGTGGTGTCGTTGAAGCGGCAGTCGAACAGGGCGCATCCTTCGAACGTCACGTCGACGAGGTTCTTCTCCGTGAAGTCGCACGCCGTGAACCGACAGTCGACGAAGCGGGCCCCGTCGAGGTCGCGCTCGTAGAAGTCGATCTCGACGAACCGTTCGCCGCGCGTCGTGTCACTCATGCGTCCATGCTCGCATCGCGCGCCGCGCGTCCGTCGCAAGGATGACGCAGACTCCGTCGCGCGGATGAATCCTCGGTGCCGGGAGGATGAGATGACACGCCGATGCGGCCTGACGCGGCGTGAGCCTCCTAGGGTTGAGACCATGATCACAGTAGAGGGGTTGACCAAGGTCTACGGGAACACCGTGTCGGTCGACAACGTCAGCTTTCAGGCCAAGCCGGGTCGTGTGACCGGCTTCCTCGGCCCGAACGGCGCTGGCAAGTCGACGTGCATGCGGATGATGACGGGGCTGACACCGCCGACGCGGGGTCACGCCACCATCCTGGGCAAGGACTACAGCAAGCTCGATAACCCGGGCCGCCACGTCGGCGTCCTGCTCGACGCGAGCGCCCAGCACGCGGGCCGCACCGGCCGAGAGGTGCTCACGCTCGGCGCCAAGACGATGGGGCTCGGCACCGACCGTGTCGACGAGATCCTCGACGTTGTCGGCCTCACGCCGCCCGAGGCGAAGCGTCGTGTCGGCGACTACTCGCTCGGCATGCGTCAGCGCCTCGGCATCGGGCACGCCCTGCTCGGTGACCCCGAGGTGCTCATCCTCGATGAGCCGGCCAACGGCCTCGACCCGGCGGGTATCCGCTGGATGCGTGGCCTCCTGCGCTCCTATGCCGAGCGTGGCGGCACCGTGCTGCTGTCGAGCCACCTGCTGCACGAGGTGGAGCAGATCGCCGACGACCTCGTCATGATCGGCCGCGGCCGCATCGTGCGTCAGGGCACGAAGCAGGAGCTGCTGCGCGGTGCGGGCACGAACGCCGCGAGCACCGACGACGCCGCCCTCGCCTCCGCGCTGGAGGCCGCTGGCATCCAGGTCCAGCGCACGCAGACCGGCATCCACACGACGGTCGAGCCCATCGAGGTCGGGCGCGTCGCAGCCCAGCACGGCATCGTCCTCGTTCAGCTCGGCGCCGCCGGTGGCTCCGGCCTCGAAGAGATGTTCCTCAACCTGACCGCCGCCGACTCTCGAGAGGTTGCGCGATGAGTACCCCCATGAACCCCAACCAGCCGCAGGGCGGAGCGCACTACCCGCCGCAGCAGCAGCCCGCTATGGCGGGCGCTCCGCACATGCAGGCGCAGGGCGGGCAGCCCGCGCCGCAGCAGGGCAGTGCAGCTCCGGCGCACTCACGTCTTCCGAGGCGCCTCGGTGACGAAGGCCGCACCTCCCCGGTCTCCTTCGGGCGCCTCTTCGGCGTCGAGATGCGCAAGATGGTCGACACCCGCGCGGGCAAGTGGCTGCTCATCGCCATGGGCGTCCTCATCATCATCGCGTCCATCGCGGTGATGTTCGGTGGACGCGAGTCGGCGCCGCGGTTCGGCAACTTCGTCGCCGCTGCCGGTATCCCGATGGGTTTCCTCCTGCCCATCCTCGGCATCCTCACCGTCACGAGTGAGTGGTCGCAGCGGACGGCGCTCGTCACGTTCACGCTGGAACCGCGCCGCTCACGCGTCGTCCTCGCCAAGTGGGCCGTGGGCCTGCTGTTCGGCGCCCTCTCCATCATCTTTGCGTTCGCGATCGGTGCAGCGACGACGCTCATCGCCCAGGCGGCGTTCGGTCACGACGCCAACTGGACGATGTCGTGGGGCGCCGTGGGCGGCAACGTGCTGGCGCAGCTCATCGCGGTCTCGATCGGTATCGCATTCGGCCTGGCTTTCCAGAACACCCCGGCCGCGATCTGTTCGTACCTGTTCATCCCGATCCTCGTGAGCATCGTGACGTCGTTCGGCGAGACGATGCGCAAGGTCGGTGAGTGGATCGACCTCAACCTCACGACGCAGCCGCTCTACGACGGCACGATGTCGAACGATGGGTGGGCGAAGTTCGCCGTCGCGCACGTGCTGTGGCTCGTGGTTCCGATGGTCATCGGATTCATCCGCCTCAACAAGCGAGAGGTGAAGTCGTCCTGACCCAGGTCGACTGACCGTCCGGCGGGCCTCGGTCGCCGACGGGAGCAAAACACCCTCGGTGGGAGCGTCACGGCGCTCCCACCGAGGGTTTTTCGCGCTCCCATCGCCCGAGCCGTTCATGTCCCGTTCGCGCCGGCGACTCGCCGTCGTCAGCTCGGAGGCGTGGGATGGAGGGACTGCCCGCACCTTGACTTGGAGGATTCACGTGAAACATCGCACCCTGGCCGCCCTTGCTGCTCTCGCCTGCCTCGCAGGCATGGCTCCCACTCAGGCGGTTGCGGCCTCTGACGGCGCGAAGCATCATGCGGGCTACACCTTCGCCGTCATCGGGGACGTCCCCTACGGCCAGGCGCAGATCGAGGCGTTCCCGAAGTGGGTCGACGAGATCAACGCCGACCCCGACGTGCGACTCGTTCAGCACGTCGGCGACATCAAGAACGGCTCGACGCGCTGCGACGACAGCTACTTCGCCTCGATCAAGAAGCAGTTCGACCGTTTCCGCGACCCGCTCGTCTACACCCCCGGCGACAACGAGTGGACCGACTGCCACCGCCCGAACAACGGCGCGTACAACCCGTTGGAGCGCCTCTCTGCCGTCCGTTCCACGTTTTTCGCGAAGAACAACACGACGAACGGGCGCCCTCAGCACATCGACGGCGTCAACCGCGCCTTCCCGGAGATCGTGACGTGGCGCAAGGCGAAGGTGAGCTTCGCCGCGCTGCACGTCGTCGGGTCGAACGACGACCTCGCGCCGTGGACCGGTATCGGCGAGAAGGCGGCGACGCCCGCGCAGGCTGCGGAGCAGAAGGCGCGGATGAACACCAACCTGGCGGCGCTGCGCTCGACGTTCGCCGACGCGAAGAAGCACAAGTCCCGCGCCGTCGCGGTCTCTCTCCAGGCGGACATGTTCGACCCGACGTACGACGTGCCGCACGAGAACAACACGGCGTTCACGCCGCTCGTCGCCGAACTCGTCAAGCAGTCGAACGCGTTCCATGGCCCCGTCTACCTCATCAACGGCGACTCGCACGTCTACACCAACGACCGGCCATTGGCGAGCGGCTCGCGGTGGCTCTCGTTCTACGGCGTCAAGGTCAGCGCGAACAACCTCACCCGCATCACGGTGGACGGTTCGGACAACAACAAGGACTGGCTCAAGGTGAGTGTGACCGATTCACCCGCAGTCCTCGAGTGGAGCCGCGTCCCCTACCGGACGCAGGCCGGCTGACCGACGGGAGCGTTTCCGCCGACGGGAGCAGGACACCCTCGGTGGGAGCTTCGTGACCCTCCCACCGAGGGTGTTTCGCTCCCATGGCCTGGGGCGCTCCGTCGAGGGACGCGTCACCGGCTCGCGAGCCGCTTCCACTCGTCAGTGCTGACATTGCCACCCGTGACGACGACGGCGACCGAACCGCCCTGCGCTTCCCCGTCCCGCTCCTGACGAGCACGCAGCCCTGCGAGTGACGCAGCTGCGGCGCCCTCGGCGAGCAGGTGGGCGTGGGTGGCGAGCAGGTGCGCGGCGTCGTCGATGGCGTCGTCCGGCACGAGTTCGAACGCGGCGAGTCCGATGTTGCCTGCCGTGCCGCGCGAGCCGCGCAGGACGCTCTGCGGCGTGGCGAAGCCGCATCCCGTGGCCAGCCCGCTGACGCGGGTGTTGGCCTCTCGGGAGACTTCCGCCTCGCCGACCCACGACTCGTAGGCGGCAGAGGCGCCGACCGCCTGAACCCCGATGATGCGCACGTGCGGGGCGATGGCGTCGCGCACGAGGCAGGCGCCGGCGGCGCCGGAGCCGCTGCCGATCGGCACGTAGATCTCGTCGATGCCCGGGTTCGACTGCAGCAGTTCGAGATACGCCGTCGCGTGGCCGTGGATGATCGCCGGGTCGTTGCCCGGATTGACGAACCTCATGCCGCGCTCGGCCGCGAGGGTTCGGGCATGGGCCGCGGCCTCGGGCAGTCGCTCACCTTCGAGGACGACTCCAGCCCCGAGCGCGCGCACGGCGTCGACCTTCACACGTGGCGCCGAGTGCGGGATGACGATGAGTGCCCACGTCCCGGCCACGCGTGCCGCGAACGCGATCGACTGGGCGTGATTGCCGGTGGAACAGGTGAGGAGCCCGGCGCGGCGTTCGTCGGCACCGAGCGAGGCGGCGAGTGTCAGGCCCCCGCGCACCTTGAACGAGCCCGTCGGGTTCATGTTCTCGTGCTTGAGGGCCGACACGGCACCTGGTCTGACGTTCGACATCGTCGAGGTCGAACCGCCGGAAGCCGCCGCGTTGCTGCGCTCGGGGCAGGTCGACGTCGCCGTCACGTTCGCCTATTCCGGGCAGCACTTCGACGACGACGTCACCGTCGAGCACCTCGGGTGGGACGCGTTGCACCTCGTCGAGCCGCTTCGTTCGGTTGGCGGCATGATCGCGGAGGGGCGCGCCTCCGGCGAGAGGGGAGCGACGGGCCTGCGGCCGGAAGAATTGCGAAGGTTCTCCGACGACCGCTGGATCGCGGGGTGCGAGCGCTGCCGCACAGGGCTGCTCGACCTGTGCGCCTCCGTCGGAGTCGAGCCCGACATCGGCTTCGCCAGTGACGACGTCGTCGCCGTACAAGCTCTCGTGGCAGCGGGTTTCGGGGTGACGTTGCTATCTGCACTCGCGCTCGCGGGCCACCACAACCCAGGCGTCGTCACGCACCCCGTTGTCGGCGCGGGCCGAGAACTGCACGTCGCGACGTACGGCGCACCGCCGCGCCCGGCCGCCGTCGAGGAGGTCGTGCAGACGCTGCTCGGCCTGTCGTGGAGCGCGTGACGAAAGGTTGAGCCGTGTCTCGACGGCGCGTCGATCGTGAGGGTCTGCAGTGATCGGTTGCGCGGCGCTCATTGCCCGAGAACGCGTCGTGCCTGACGCGTTTCTGGATGATGTTCGGACGCGCTGGGCGTCAGGGCGGGCCATCCAGGCCGAAGACTCCGCCGAACGGATCGACGAGCTGGCAGATGCTGCGCCCGCCGCCGATCGTGAGCGGCCCCCGATGATGCTCGGCTCCCGCACCGAGAAGCGCCTCGCGATGGGTGCGCAGATCGCCCGTCGCGACCATGCCGCCGTCGCCGACGAATGTGACCGTGAATCGCAGATGTACACACAGCCGTCGGCCTGAGAACTCGGGGCGCGCCGCGAGGGGGCGGGTCGTTCACGCGATGTTCATGCGGCCCGCTGTTGGACATGGCGACCAGAGGCGCTAATATGGAGTCATTCCAGTTAAGGAATGCTTGCGGCGGCGCTACGCTCGCCGCCGATCCCCAACGCGAAGGAGCATGACGTGTCGCTCATCAACACGACCATCAAGCCGTTCAAGGCCACCGCTTTCAAGCAGGGCGAATTCGTCGAGGTCTCCGAGGCCGACGTCGCCGACAAGTGGAGCATCTTCTTCTTCTACCCGGCCGACTTCACGTTCGTCTGCCCGACCGAGCTCGGCGACCTCGCCGACTACTACGACGAGCTGCAGAAGCTCGGCGTCGAGGTCTTCTCCGTCTCCACCGACACCCACTTCACGCACAAGGCGTGGCACGGCTCGTCCGAGACGATCGCCAAGATCGACTACGCGATGATCGGCGACCCGACGCTGCAGATCTCCCGCAACTTCGAGATCCTGCGTGAGGACGAAGGCCTCGCCAACCGCGGCACCTTCCTCGTCGACCCCGACGGCGTCATCCAGTTCACCGAGGTCACCTCCGAAGGCATCGGCCGCAACGCCGCCGAGCTCGTCCGCAAGGTCAAGGCCGCCCAGTACATCCGCAACCACCCGGGCGAGGTCTGCCCCGCCAAGTGGGAAGAGGGCGCCGAGTCGCTCACGCCGTCGCTGGACCTCGTCGGCAAGATCTGAGTTCAGCCCTTTGCAGGCTCAGACTGACCTCAGTTGGGCCCTCTCGACCTGGCTCGCCAATGCTCACACTGGAGGCTTCGCAAACTCAGCCTCCAGGCTCGCGTGATCGTCGCCAGGTCGTAGCCGGTCGCCGCCTCGCCGTGATCACCGAACGAGTTCGCACGCTCACTCGTTCGCCTCCGATGGCGGGGCGGCGCCCGGCCTGGCGTGATCGCCTGAGAGCTGGCCCCACGTGGAGACTTTTTCTGCTCTCAACTGTGGGGGATCATGCTGCTGGCAGCGCCCGCCCGCTTGAGGAGTGAAACTCGGCATGGCGGAGTTTCAGTCCGCAACGCTCCGGTCGAGCACCGAAACCCTGCAATGCAGAGTTTTGGCCTCAGGCCGCGGGTGGAGGGTGACGAGAACGCCCCCAAGGCTCTCGTCCCTCTCCACTCGTGACCTGCCCCGCCCCGGTCTCCCGCGTGGGCTCACAAGACCTTCTCGCCAGACCTTCTCTCCACAGATTCTTGACACACCGCCCCGTTCGGGCTAACCCGTACCTTTTTCGTCCCCTCGCCGACACCAGGAGGCACCCCATGGCCGTTCTCGACGCCAACATGACAGCCCAGCTGCAGCAGCTGCTCGGCAACCTTCGTGAACCGATCGTGCTGCGCGCCAGCCTCGACGGCTCCGACAAGTCGAAGCAGACCGAAGAGCTCCTCAAGGAGATCGAGGCGCTGCACGACAAGGTGAGCTACGAGCGCAGCGACGATAACGAGCGTCGCCCGAGCTTCGAGATCGCTCGCGCCGGCACGGACGTCGGCGTCCACTTCGCGGGCCTGCCGATGGGGCACGAGTTCACGTCGCTCGTCCTCGCGTTGTTGCAGGTCGGCGGCCACCCCGTCAAGATCAGTGACGAGCAGGCGCAGCAGATCCGTGACATCGAGGGCACGTTCCACTTCGAGACGTACATGTCGCTGACGTGCCAGAACTGCCCCGACGTCGTGCAGGCGCTCAACGCGATGAGCGTGCTCAACCCGAACATCCACCACATCGCGATCGAGGGCGGCGCGTTCCAGGACGAGATCGAGGCGCGCGACATCAAGGCCGTCCCGACGGTCTACCTCAACGGTGAGGTCTTCGGCCAGGGCCGCATGACCGTCGAAGACTTCATCAGCAAGCTCGACACCGGCGCCGACGCGAAGGCTGCGGCGAAGCTCAGCGAGAAGGAGCCGTTCGGCGTCCTCGTCATCGGTGGTGGCCCCGCGGGCGTCGCGGCCGCGATCTACACCGCACGCAAGGGCATCCGCACCGGCCTCGTCGCCGAGCGCATCGGCGGCCAGGTGCTCGACACGAACGCCATCGAGAACTTCATCTCGATGCCGTACACGGAGGGCCCCAAGCTCGCCGCCGCGCTCGAGGCGCACCTGCACGAGTACGAGATCGACGTGATGAAGGCGCAGAAGGTCGCGTCCATCACCGACGAGGACGGCCTCAAGAAGGTCGTCACCGAGACGGGCGCCGAACTGCGCGCCAAGCAGGTCATCATCGCGACGGGTGCCCGCTGGCGTCGCATGGGCGTTCCGGGCGAGGAGGAGTACCGCAACAAGGGCGTCACCTTCTGCCCGCACTGCGACGGTCCGCTGTTCAAGGGCAAGAGCGTCGCCGTCATCGGTGGCGGCAACTCCGGCGTCGAGGCTGCGATCGACCTGGCGGGCGTCGTCGGGCACGTCACCGTCGTCGAGTTCCTCGACACGATGCGCGCCGACGACGTGCTGCAGCGCAAGCTCAAGTCGCTGCCCAACGTCGACATCATCCTGTCGGCCGCGACGAGTGAGGTCGTCGGCGACGGCAAGGGCGTCACCGGCCTGACGTACACCGACCGCGAGACCAACGAGAGCAAGAGCATCGACGTCGAGGGCGTGTTCGTCCAGATCGGCCTGCTGCCGAACACCGAGTTCCTCGACGGTGTCGTCGACCTCAACGAGCGCAAGGAGATCGTCATCTCCGACCGCGGTGCGACGTCCGACCCGGCCATCTTCGCCGCCGGCGACGTCACGACCGAGCCGTACAAGC
Source organism: Dermacoccus sp. Ellin185 (assembly GCF_000152185.1). NCBI lineage: Bacteria > Bacillati > Actinomycetota > Actinomycetes > Micrococcales > Dermacoccaceae > Dermacoccus > Dermacoccus sp. Ellin185. The sequence continues at coordinate 30,759 of NZ_AEIQ01000025.1, forward strand.
AGATCGTCGTTGCCGAAGGCTCCGGCGCGACGGCCGCACTCGGCGCGTTCGACGCGAGCATCCGCGGCTGATCCGTCAGCGTGTTTCACGTGAAACGTCCCGGTCACCCTGAGGTGGCCGGGACGTTCTGCGTCGATACGCCCTGACGCAGTTGCGCGGTCAGATGCCCCATCTCGATTGCGTCGACGACGGGCACGAACCTGCGCGTCCAGGAAGTGAGGCAGCCAAGCCGGGGGCTTTCACAGGGTTCATCTGAGTCTGGACATCCCAAACGCTGGCCGACATCGCCAGGACACTGACGGCGAACGGTCGACCCGCCGCCCGCGCGTCGATAACGAACAGGTCACGCCTGGTTGCTACCGTGTTGCGTCATCCAATCCACGCCGGGAAGCCCTGGAGGCGCCATGCTCGAGCAGCTGCAGCTCATTCTCAAGGCCCTTCCCTGGACAGGCCCGGCCGTGCTCGGCGGGTTCGTCCTCGCGCTGCTGACGACGTTGCTCTTCCCGACGCGCCGCTCACGCGCCGATCGGCTCGGGTTCGCACTGCTGACGTGGTGTCTCGTCGTCGCGGCCGTCGTGACGTTGAGCCCGGTCAAGAACGACTACTTCGGCGTGCCGACGGCGGGCTGCGACTGGTCGGTGTGGCGGCCTCTGGCCCGTGAGTACTGGTTCAGCGCCGGCTCGCGGCCCCCGAACGTGTGGCTGTTCCTGCCTGCAGGCGTCGGCGTCATGCTGCTCGACGGCGTGTGGCGCAAGATCCTCGGCGTCATGGTGTTGTTCGCGCTGCCGCCGGGCATCGAGACGCTGCAGGATCTCTACCCCGAACTCAAGCGCAGTTGCTCGAGCCAGGACGTCGTCGACAACTGGACGGGTCTCGTGCTCGGCCTGACGCTCGGGCTCGTGCTGGCGATCCTCCTCGCGATCGTGCGTGCCATCTCGCGCGCCTCACGGCGTCGGCGTGAGCGCCGCGCGGGAGTGCTCGAGGGTGGCTCTGCGCAAGGTGCGCACCCGGCGGACGCTCGCACCGACGAGCGTCTCGACGACGCATCGCGCGCCGCCGAGCGTCCCCTCCCGCTCGGTGGCCGCGCCGACAGTCGCCCGTACGACGACTTCGGTGACTTCGACGACACGCCCAGCTCGACGCGGTGGTACGAGCGCTCGGGTGAAGCCGCCGTCGACCACACCCCGCCCTACGGCACGTCACGCGACGAGGCCCGGACGCAGGCGCTTCGGCCCGCGCGAGCCAATGACGGCGACGATGACGCGCGGACGCAGGCCTTCCGTCCCGTGCGCGCCGACAACGGCGATGACGACGCCCGGACGCAGGCCATGCGCCCCGGACGTCCCGGTCGTGACGTCGGCACTGACGGCGCGAGCGCGCCGCGCCACGGGCGCGGCGGAGACGACGACACCGAGATCATTCGGCGCACATGACCCCGAACAAGGGGACGAACGAAGCCAGGCGACCGTCGCAGGTCCGCCCCACCGGCCCGGCCATGTCAGCTGACAGCGACCGCGGTTCGACCGCCTATCTCGCGCGCGTGCGTCAAGGATGGCGTCGGCTGACACCGCGCCAGGCGTTCGACGAGCAGCAGCGTGGGGCCGTCATCGTCGACACGCGAACGGCGGAGCATCGCGCCGAGAGCGCGAACATCCCGGGTGCGCTCGTCATCGACCGCACGGTGCTCGAGTGGCGTCTCGATCCGAGCAACGCGTGGCGCATCCCGGAGGCGAGCAGCTGGGAGACGCGATACATCGTCATCTGCCGCCACGGTTTCTCCTCGAGCGTCGCGGCGCGGGCGCTTCAGGACGTCGGGCTCATCAACGCGACCGACGTCATCGGCGGGTACGCAGCCTGGGTCGAGGCGCGTCTGCCGACGACGCACGCCCCCGCCGACGTCCGCTTCTGAGCCGTGCACACCTGCGATTCTGGGTCACATTCGTCCCCGGCGCCCCGCGTCCGTAGCCGCCTCCTTACGCTTCACGCATGAACTTGACGCGCGTGGCAGTGGTCGGCGCCGGACCCAACGGTCTCGCCGCGGCCGTGACGCTGGCGCGCGCCGGGCTCGCCGTCGACGTCTTCGAACGCAACGAATGGACGGGCGGTGGCGCGGCCACCCGCGAACTCAGCCTGCCGGGCTTTCGCCACGACGTCGCGAGCGCCGTCCACCCGATGGCGCTCGCGAGCCCGTTCTTCCAGGAGTTCGACCTTGCGCGGCGCATCGACCTCGTCGTGCCCGAGGCCTCGTTCGCACATCCTTTGCCGGGGGGCCGCAGCGGCATCGGGTATCGCGACCTCGACCGTGCGGCCGACGCACTCGGCGCGGACGGCGACGCCTACCGCTCCTTCCTCAGCCCCGTCGTCGAGCGCCTGCGCGGCGTCACCGACATGACGATGAACACGCTGCTGCGGGTGCCACGCGACCCGATCGCGGCGGCCGTCTACGGCGCGCGCGTCCTGGAGGCGGGCACGCCCGCGTGGTCACGCCGGTTCGTCGAGGACGTCGCCCCGGCGATGCTGACGGGGTGCGCCGCGCACACGATCGGCCGCCACCCCACTCTCGCCATGGCCGGTGGCGGGCTCATGCTGAGCGCAACCGCGCACGCGCAGGGTTGGCCGGTGCCGGTCGGCGGTTCACAAGCGATCGTCGACGCGCTCGTCGCGGATCTCGAGGCGCACGGTGGGCGCGTCCACCTCGGGCAGGAGGTCACTGACCTCGCGCAGCTCGACGAGTACGACGCCGCCGTGCTCGACGTCGGCGTCCCCGCGTTCCTGACGATGGGCGCCGCGCGCCTGCCTGATCGCTACCGGCGCGCTCTCGAGCGGTTCAAGCCGGGCAGCGGCGTGAGCAAGGTCGACATGGCGCTCGCCGGGCCGGTCCCGTGGAGCGATCCGCGCATCGGCGAGGCCCCCACGGTGCACCTCGGCGGCACACGCGAGCAGATCGCGGCGGCGGAGAACGACGTCGCGCGCGGGCGGGTGCCCGAGCGTCCCTACGTTCTGGCCGTGCAGCCGAGTGTCGTCGATTCCACGCGCGCGCCGGCCGGGCAGGCGACGTTCTGGGCGTACGTCCACGTGCCGTTCGACAGTGACGTCGACGCCACCGAGGCCGTCCTCGCCGCCGTCGAGGAGCACGCCCCGGGTTTCCGTGACCTCGTGCTCGCCTCAACAGCGACGCGCGCCGACGAGTTCGCGGCGGCCGTCAGTCCCAACTTCGCGGGCGGCGACTTCGCGAGCGGCGCCGTCACGATGACGCAGATGCTCAAGCGTCCCGTCGTGTCACCGACGCCGTGGCGCACACCCGCCGACGGTGTCTACCTCGCGTCGGGAGCGACGACGCCGGGCCCCAGCGTCCACGGCATGTGCGGCTGGCACGCGGCGCGAACCCTGCTGCACGACAACGGAATCCCCGCCCCGAACCTCGCGCCCACCTCGGCCCGCTGAATCGTCACGATACCCAGGGAGGCGTGCCCTCTCACGCACCGCCACCACCATCGTCGAGGCCATGCCGACATCGGCGACACGGGCGACATCGGCGACACGGGCGGCATCGGCCACCCGAGTTGCGCGCTTCGGCCCACAGGCGGCGTCGCAGGCGGCACACTGGCAGATCGAAGCTGCCACGACGAAAAGGGGTCAGATGATGTCCGAGACGAGGCCGAAGCAGATCCACGCGTTCACCGACGATGCGCTCGGTGACATGGACGCGACAGCGCTCGCCGACGCCATCGACTCGGGCCGCGTCAGCGCGACGGAGGCCGTCGAGGCTGCGCTCGCGCGCGCCGAGAAGGTCGACGGGGTGCTCAACGCCATCGAGTTCATCGACGCCAAGCGCGCCCGTCAGCGTGCTGGTCGTATCGACGCGGGCCTCGGAGGTGGGCGCCACGATCATCCGGACGCCGCGCTGCGCGGCGTGCCGAGCGCGTTCAAGGACAACGTCGTCGTCGCCGGCGTGCCGATGACGCAGGGGTCGGAGGCGATGCCGCGCGTCAGCAACCGCCGCAGCGGCAAGGTCGTGACGCAGATCCTCGGCACGGGCATCGTCCCCATCGGCACGACGACGATGCCGCCGTTCGGCTGGACGGCGACGACGGAACGCCCTGGCGGCAACGTCACGCGCAACCCGTGGGACACGTCGCGCAGTTCGGGCGGTTCCTCCGGCGGTTCGGCGGCGCTCGTCGCGTCGGGCGTCGTCCCCATCGCGCACGGCAACGACGGTGGTGGCTCGATCCGCATTCCTGCCGCGACGTGCGGCCTCGTCGGCCTCAAACCGACGCGCGGGCGCCTCATCATCGGTGAGAGTTCCGCGCAGATGCCGGTGAAGATCGTCACCGACTCGGTGCTGACGCGCACGGTGCGCGACACCGTCACGTTCTTCGAGGACGCCCAGCGCGTGCACCCGGCGCGTCGCCTACCGCCGATCGACGTCACGTCGCACCCCGGGCTGACGCGCCCGCTGCGCATCGGGTTCATGCACGACAGTCCGTTCGCGCCTCCGTCGGATGCACCGACGCGAGCCGCCGTCGACACGGCTCTCACGATGCTGGGCGGGCTCGGGCACGACATCGTCGACTGGCAACCGACGATTCCCGAGTCGTTCCAACAGGATTTCCTCGACTACTGGGGTTTCCTCGCGTTCAACACGGTGGCGGGCGGCAAGCGCCTGTTCCACAAGGATTTCGACGCGAGCAAGCTCGACCCGTTGACGCTCGGGCTCGCGCAGATGGGACGCCGCCGGCTCGCGCACGCGCCGAAGTTCCTCGCGCGTCTGCAGGCGTCGGGTCGTGTGTACCGTTCGCAGATGGCGAGCGGCCCCGATGTCTTCGTCTCACCCGTCCTCGCCCACGTCGCACCCGAGATCGGTTATCTCGCAGGCGATCTCGACTACGAGACGCACCTCGAGCGCGTGCTCGCCTACTGTGCCTTCACGCCGCTGCACAACGCGACGGGCGCACCCGCCATCAGCCTGCCGCTCGGACGGACCGATGACGGGCTACCGGTCGGCGTCATGATCTCCGGGCAGATCGGCGACGAGAACACGCTGCTGCGGCTGGCCCTGCAGATCGAGGCGGCCCACCCGTTCCGTCGCCTCGACCAGGTGGGCGAGGCGGCCCAGGGCGGCGTTCCGAACCGCGAGGAACCGGGTGTCGTCGCCGCATCGAACGGCGCGTGACGACGGCGTTGTCGGTGACGCCAGGCACAATGGCGACGTTCGACGAGCACCTGAAGAACGAAGGAGACGCAGTGGAGCGTTCAGGCACGCGCGTGCGCGCCCGACTCAGTCGGGCGTGGTGGGCGGCGTTCGTCGTCGTCCCACTCGTTCTCGGCGCTGCGGCCGCGTTCCTCGGCAAGTCCTCGATCGAATCCAACCTGCAGCAGCGAGTCGAGCGCAGCGTCGCCGGCACGGGCGTCGCTCAGGTCTCCGTCTCGGTCGACGGCCGCGACGTCACCGCCGTCGTCCCGGCGCGTTCGGGCAACGACGCCATCGACTCGGTGCGCGACGCCGCGTCGCACGTCGACGGCGTCCGCACGGTGAAGGTGCACCGATGAACCTCGTGATCGACAGCGTCTTCGTCATGCTCGTCTGTTTCGTGCTCGGCGCCCTCATCGCCTGGCTGCTCGCCGCCGCGCTCTACCCGACGCGCCGCGACCTGCGCCAACTCGACGAGCAACACGAGGGCGACGCGGGGAGCGTCCGATGATCTGGCTCGTCGCTCAGCTGTGGCCCGCAGCGCTGCTGGCGCTCGTCGCCGGTTTCGCCATCACCTGGTTCACCGTCGTGCGTCGCCTCGACGATGCGCCCGTGAGCGCTGAGCGTGAGCGACGCGACGGTGGCTCGCGGCGTGCAGGACGTTCTAGCGGCGGCCATTCGGACGCAGGACGCGCCGGCGCAGGACTCGCAGGTGCAGGACGTTCGGATGCAGCAGGCTCGCGCCGTGACAACCCGTCCGACGGGCTCGACGACGGCGAGCCCGTCAACGGCGAGCGACACGTCGCGTCCCGGGTCGACGGCGAAGAACGCGACGAGGCCCGCCCCGACGTACCCGCGCATCGCCCGAGTGGCAGTGTCGGCAGCGCGTTCACCTCGCGCCGCGACGAGTGACGCGCGGCCGCTGGCACACCGACGACGGGCCAGGACGAACATTCGACGAGCGAGGAGCTGACATGAGCGACGACACGATCAACGACCCCTACGACGAGGCCCCGGTTCACGTCCTCGATGACGAGGCAGAACCCGACGCCGAGGCCGACGGTGGATCCGACGCCGACGCCGACGCCGACGCCGACGCTGACTCTGACGACGTCGTCACCGGCACGGGCACCGATGACGACGACGCCGGCTCGCTCGGCGTCTCGTGAACCGCGCTGTGCTGCTGAACCCCTCGCTGCTTCGGTGAGTACCGGAGTCGACGCGCCGAGTGAGCGCGCACGATCAGCGCTCGGTCGTCTGCGAGGCCAGATGGCCTGGCCTGGTACGAGACTCGACGTGGCGCGCACGCGCCTGCCGCGGCGTCAACTGCTCGCCGAGACGGTCATCGTCCTGCTGCTCAGCCTCGGCGCGAGCGCGATCTGGTCGGCGCTTTCGCTGCTGCGCACGGCCCTGACGGCGCGCGCGACGCACACGTCGATCAGTCAGCAGACGTCGACGCTCAACTCGTCGCGTTCGAGCACGCAGTGGCTCGACGTCGTCTATCAGCTCGTGCAGATCGCGCTGGCGCTCGTGCCGGTCGCGCTCGTCGTTCTCCTGCTGTCGCGCGAACTGCGAAAGCCGCTGGCCTACCTCGGGATCGACCGCACACGCCAGGCACCCGACGCCGTCCTCGGTGCGCTGCTCGCCGCCGTCATCGGCATCCCGGGCCTCGCGCTGTACCTCGTCTCGCGGGCCATGGGCATCAACACGACGGTCGTCGCGTCCGGCTTGGGCGAGCACTGGTGGGTCTTTCCGATCCTCGTCCTCGCCGCCGCGCAGAACGCGATCCTCGAAGAGGTCGTCATGATCGGCTACCTCTTCACGCGCTGGTCGCAGGCCGGGTGGGGGCGCACGAAGGTGATCGTCGTGAGCGCGCTGATCCGCGGCAGCTACCACCTGTACCAGGGCCTCGGCGGGTTCGTCGGCAACGTCGTCATGGGCCTGATCTTCGGCTGGCTCTACACGCGCACGCGACGCGTCCTGCCGCTCATCGTCGCGCACACGATCCTCGACGTCGTCAGCTTCGTCGGTTACGAGCTGCTCGCCGGCCGCGTCAGCTGGCTGTGACGCCCTGGCGGCGCCATCCGAAGCGTCGCAGCACGCGACTCCAACTGCCTGTGCGCGGCCGATAGACGGTGAGAGCGCGGTAGGCGACGTCGAGGTCGAGCACCGTCCCCGAGCCGGTCACCTCGCCGTCGCGGGCGAACGGGATGGGAGCGCCGACGACCTCGAGGTGAGCCTTCGGCGCGTCGAACTCGTGGTAGAGCGGCAACCGTCCGAGCCCGCCGGTGAAGACGGCGAACAGCGTGCGGACGGCGGCCCACCGCGAGCCTCGCTCCAAGAACCGCAGGTCGAGCTGCCCGTCGTCCATGCGCAGCCGCGTCTGCGGTGCGTCGCCGGGCGGGTCGTAGCGGCCGTTGCCGATGAAGATGCCGGCGAGGGTGTACTCGCGGTTGTCGTAGCGCAACGTGAACGGCTCCGCGGTGCGCAGCATCCGCCATCCGGCGACGACGGCGGCGAGCGGTTTGCCGATGCGCCCCTCGAGCTTCTCGCGGCGGATGACGAACTCGGGGTACGAGCCGGCGCTCGCGGTGTTGAGGAATATCTCGCCGTTGAGGCGCGCGACGTCGACGGTCGTGCACCATCCTTGCTCGATCGCCCGCGCGGTCGCGTCGACGCTCACCCCGAGCGCCTTCGCGAAGTGGTTGAACGTGCCGGCGGGGAACACCGCGAGCGGCACGTCGTGCTCGATCGCGTGCCGCGCACCGGCTTGCAGCGTCCCGTCACCGCCGCCGACGCCGAGCACGTCGCAGCGCGCGGCCGCGTCGGCGAGCAGGTCGTCGAGATCCTGCCCCTGCCCGAGGCGGACGATCTCCGCCTCGGGCAGCAGCTTCTCGATGCGTCGGATGACGCGCGCGCCGTTACCTCCTCCTGCTCGCGGGTTGATGACGCAGACGACGCCCGCGCCGCGCGGGTGGGGCGGCACGTCGATCGTCAGCGGCGGCGCCGGCGTCACCTTTGCCGGCGGGGCGGACGGTTGCACGCGCGCCCCGAGCGTCGAGACGGCCGAGCCGATCGCCCAGCCGACGGCGACGTCGCTCGGGTAGTGGGCGCCCGTCGCGATGCGGGAGAACGCGACGAGTCCCGCGAGCGCCTGCACGACGATGCCGGCCGCGGGCGCTTGAGTCGACACACCCATGGCGAAGGCGGCGGCGCTCGCGCTGTGGCCGGAGGGGAAGGAGTTCGACGTCGGCAGCCGGAAGACGCGCCGAGCCAGCGGAACGCTCTCGATCGCGGGGCGCAGGCGTGGCGCGAGCCGCTTGCCGACCTGGTTCGTCAGGAGGCTCGCGAGGGCGATGTTGCCGAGCCCGCGCTCGGCGGCCCACTTGAGCCGACGGTCGCCGGTCGCGGCGAGCCCGGCGCCCACCGCCATCCACAGCACCGAGTAGTCGGCGGCGCGGCTCAGCTTCGGCATGACGCGGTCGAGCATGGGGCTGCGGTGCTCGGCGATCGCCGTGAACAGCGAACGGTCGAGACGGTCGACGTCACGCACGACGCGCATGATCTGCGGGGTGAAGCGGGGTCGGGGCAGACGCATGACGGTTCCTCGTCGCTCGAGTCGTCGGTTGGCATGTCCACCTTGCCACCATGAGCATCCGGGCGCTCCCGGATCTGCGCCCCACCTTCGGCGTGGTGTCAGCCGTTCTTCGAGGCGCGTCGTGGCCACAGCGTGTAGCTGACGGCCCACAACACGTCCAGGCCGAGAATGACGCCCATCCACGTGTAGTTGCCCGAAAGTGCGCCTGCGGACGAGGTGTCGGCTGCGATCGCGATGAGTACCGCCGTCAGCGTGCAGGTGATGGCCGCGGCCACGCTTGTCCGCGCGACGTCGGCCCAGCATTGGCGGGTGTAGGTCGCCCCGGTCGCCTTGACGGGCGCCGGCCCGGCCGCGAATCGATGGGCGAAGCGTGTGTCACACCAGTCGATCATGCGATGGCCGTAGGCCACGCTGAATCCGATGTAGACGGCGGCCACCGCATGCCCGAGATGTGCCACGTCACCGCGGTGCAGGCTGATGGCCGTGGCGGCGAGGAGAACGAGGTCGGTCACGGGGGCCATGACGAGCAGGGCAGCTCCGAGGCGCCGGCGCTCGAGGAGGTAGCGCGCGGCCAGGCCCGCGATGACGAAGACCCAGAAGAGGATCTCGCAGGCAGCGATGATGGCGACGATCATGACCCTCCCAATGAGTACGGTTGTACCAAAAACAAGTTAGCACGACCGTACTAAGATGGCGGGATGCCGAAGGTCATCGATCATGCCGCGAGAGAGATTGCGATCGCAGAGGCGGCATGGGAGGTGCTCCGTAGCAGGGGAATCCGGGGTCTGTCCGTTCGCAACGTCGCCGCGCAGGCGGATCTCGCGGTCGGCTCACTGCGTCGCTCCTTCCCGACGCAGCGCAGCCTCGTCCGATTCTGTCTGGAGCTGGTGCTCCAGCGCGGGGTCGAACGATTTCGCGCGTTGCCAGTGGACCTCGACGCCCGCGAATTCGCGTGGCAGGCGTGCACCCACGTCCTGCCCCTCGACGAAGACCGCCGCGTCGAGATGGAGGTCTGGCTGGCCCTGTCCATCAGCGCGTTGGCGGACCCGCAGATGCGCGAGGAGTGCACCAAGTCCGACGAAGCGTTGCGCCAGATGTGCGTCATCGTCATCGGCCGCCTCGACGCGGTCGGCCTGCTGGCCGGATCGCGAAGCGCCGACTCCGAGCCCAGGCGTCTGCACGCCCTGCTCGACGGGCTGGCGCTGCAACTCATCCGTCAAGGGTCGGATGATCCGTGCGACTGGGCGCTCGACGTGCTGCAGGATCACCTCGAGCAGCTGACGGGTGCGGCGGCGGGGTTTCGAGACATGCGTGACCCGGGTCACTGAACACCCGGGCTGAGTGATTAGTATCACGTCATGACGAACGAGCTCAACATCGCCGCCAACCTCACGCGCACCGCCGAGCGTCAGCCGGACGACGTCGCGATCAAGCTCGACGACTTCACGCTGACGTGGTCGCAGCTGGACGACGCGACGCAACGACTCGCGACCTTCCTCGCCGACCAGGGAGTCGGCGTCGGGGATCGCGTCGCGCTCAGCCTGCCCAACGTGCCGGCGTTCCCCGTCGTCGCGTACGGCGTGTGGCGCGCGGGCGCCGTTCTCGTGCCGATGAACCCGCTGTTCATGGGGCGCGAGATCGACTACTACTTCGAGGACGCCGGCGTGAAGCTCGCGTTCGGCATGGCCGGTGAGATGGCCAAGGCGGCCGTGCAGAAGAGCGTCACGTTCGTCGAGGTCGGTGACGATCAGCTGCAGAGCCTGCTCGCGAAGTTCGAGCCGACGTCCGACATCGTCGAGCGCGATGGCAGCGACACCGCCGTCATCCTCTACACCTCGGGGACGACGGGTCGCCCGAAGGGGGCCGAGCTCACCCACGACAACCTCGAGAAGAACCAGGACGTCACGGCGCGCACGCTCGTCGAGGTGACGTCCGACGACGTCGTCATGGGTTGCCTGCCGCTGTTCCACGTCTTCGGCCTGACGTGCGCGATGGCCGTGTCCGTCTCCAGGGGCGCGACGCTGACCCTTCTGCCGCGCTTCGAACCGACGAAGGCGCTCGAGATCATCGAGCGTGACTCGGTCACCGTCTTCGAGGGCGTGCCGACGATGTACCAGGCGATGCTCGCGGCCGCCGCGAAGGCGCCCGAGGTGAAGCTCGCGTCGCTGCGCACCTGCATCTCGGGTGGTTCGGCGATGCCCGTCGAGGTGCTGCGCAAGTTCGAGGAGCGCTTCGACGCGACGATCCTCGAGGGCTACGGCCTCAGCGAGACCTCCCCCGTCGCGTCGTTCAACCACCCGAACGCGCAGCGCAAGCCCGGTTCGATCGGCACGCCGATCGAGGGCGTCGAGATGAAGGTCGCCGACCTCGACGGCAACCCGCTGCCCGTCGGTGAGGTGGGCGAGGTCGCCGTGCGCGGGCACAACATCATGAAGGGCTACTGGAACAAGCCGGAGGAGACGGCAAAGGCCATCCGCGACGGCTGGTTCTACACCGGCGACCTCGCCCGCCAGGACGAGGACGGCTTCTACTTCATCGTCGACCGTTCGAAGGACATGATCATCCGCGGCGGGTACAACGTCTACCCCCGCGAGGTCGAGGAGGCGCTGTACGAGCACCCGGAGATCGCGGAGGTCGCCGTCGTCGGTGTGCCGGACGAGCACTACGGCGAGGAGGTCGCCGCCTTCGTCGTGCGCACCGAGGGCTCGAACCTCGACGCCGACGCCGTCAAGGCCTTCGCGAAGGAGCGCGTCGCCGCGTACAAGTACCCGCGCCACGTGACGTTCATCGAAACGCTGCCCAAGGGCGCGACCGGAAAGATTCTCAAGCGCGAACTGCGGCCGCAGTGAACGATGTTCGCCTCACCCCGCCCGTCGGGGTGAGGCGGTGACGCTGACCTCGCCCCTCGAGACGCCCGCGGGTCCTACGATGGCGAGCATGACGACTTCACGAGGCGACCGTCTGCTGCTCGTCGTGGCCCGGCTCAACCGATGGGCGTCACGCCACGCGCAGCTGCCCGCCCCCGCGGCTCAGCTGCGGCTGCTCTCCCTCATCAACGACCTCGGCCCGTCACGCATCGGCGATCTCGCGACGGCCGACAACTCGTCTCAACCGACGATGACGACGCAGGTCAAACGCCTCGAGGGCCTCGGCCTCGTCAATCGTTCACAGGACGCGCGCGACGGGCGCGCGACGCTCGTCACGATGACGCCCGCAGGCCGGGAGACGCTGACGAAGGCCCGCGAGGCGCGCGCCGAGGTCGTCGTCCCGCTGCTCGACGGCATGAGCGAGGACGAACTTGCGACGCTCGACGCCGCTCTCGAGATCCTCGAGGGACGCCTCGCGAAGCAGCGCGCCGACACTCAACCCTGACGTCTCGTCGCCCCCTGACCCGGACGTCACGAAACCCCGGGCCACCCACCCCGAACGTCATGATGGCGGGTGACTCACGAGTAGGCGCGAAGTTGCCCTCCTACCTGTGAGTTACCCGCCATCGTGCTCGCCTGCGCGAGCGTGAGCGGCGTCAGCGCCCCTCGGCCGCCTTGGCCTCGGCCGACTTCTGCTCAGCCGACTTGTCGCCGTCACCGCGCGCGATGGACTCGGCGGCCCGCTGCATCTCGAGCGCCTTGACCTCGGCTTGGGCCTTGGCGCGCGCCTTGGCAGCCGACTTCGACTTCGGGGCCGTGTGCGTCGGCGTCTTGCCGCCGTCGTGACGGTCGGGGTAGCCCTCCTGGAAGCCGCCCTCACCCTCGTCGAGGATGTGCTTGGCGGGGCCGACGATGAGCGGGTCGGGCGCGTGGATGAAGTCGGTGTTCTTGCCCGGGTAGTCGAGCGAGTCGAGCACGTAGCGCATGACCTCGACGCGGGCGCGCTTCTTGTCGTTGCTCTTGATGACCGTCCACGGGGCCCACTCGGTGTCGGTGTGCTCGAACATGGCCTCCTTCGCCTTCGTGTAGTCGTCCCACTTGTCGAGGGAGGCGAGGTCGGTGGGCGACAGCTTCCACTGACGCACCGGGTCGGTGCGGCGCTTCTCGAAGCGCGTCAGCTGCTCGGCCTTGCCGACGGAGAACCACAGCTTGCGCAGGTGAATGCCGGAGCCCGTCAGCATCTGCTCGAACTGCGGCGCGGTGCGCATGAACTCGTCGTACTGCTCGTCGGTGCAGTAACCCATGACGCGCTCGACGCCGGCGCGGTTGTACCAGGAGCGGTCGAAGAAGACGATCTCACCGGCGGTGGGCAGGTGCGAGACGTAGCGCTGGAAGTACCACTGGCCCATCTCGCGCTCGGTCGGCTTGTCGAGGGCGACGGTGCGCGCACCACGCGGATTGAGGTGTTCGTTGAAGCGCTTGATCGAACCACCCTTGCCGGCGGCGTCACGACCCTCGAAGATGAGGACGACCTTCTCGCCACTCTCCTTGACCCACGCCTGCATCTTGAGCAGTTCGATCTGCATCTGGCGCTTGAGGTACTCGTACTCCGTACGTGTCATCTTCACGTCGTACGGGTAGTTGTGCTGCCAGGTCTCGTCCTGCGTCTTGAACTTCTTCTTTCCCATGCCCCCATTTTGGTCGACATGACATCCCCAGGGCTAGGGTTTGGCGCCAGGATGGGTCAAACGTCCCCTCGCGTTCACGCGGCGGCTTCGTCAGGCTGGCGAGCACACGTGTGCCATTCGGGCGGATGCTGCCCGCGGATCATGCGGGAGGCGGCCACCCGTAAGGGCGGTGCGGCGGACGTCGGGCTCGTGGTGCACTGGCCTGCAGGCGTCCGAGGTGCTCGGACGCGACCCACCGCGAAGGAGCAGAGCATGAACTCGTACACCGACGAAGAGCTGCAGGCCGCACGCCAGGCCGCGCAGGCCGCCGTCGACACCGCGACGTCGTGGGACTACAGCGCGAGCGACGCGAAGATCGCCGACAAGCTGCAGGAGGGCCTCGACGCGGCCGGCGTCACCGTCGACACGCCCGAGTTCGAGCGCCTCGTCCGCGAGATCACGGCGCTGAAGGACGACGAGGACGCGGGTACCCCCACCGTCGAAGCCGCGCTGCCGAAGACGCAGGCCTGACCCACGCCTGAGCATCGACCGCTCACCGCCGCCCCGGCCCCGTATCCTCGCCGCTGCCCAGCGGTTGTCGGTGCGGGGTCATAGGGTGGTGGCATGTCTCGCGCGCACATCGCCTCCCGCCTCGAGGATCGGCTGAACAGCTCGACGTCGACGCTGCTCGAGCGGCGTCACTGGCGCAAGCGCGTGTTCCCGTACGTCGGGTTCGGCTCGGTCGACCCCGAACTCGAGGGGCGTAACCCCTACGTCAGCGCCCCACGCCCGAAGACCCAGACGTGGCGTGCATCGGGGCAGCCGAGCGGCCGTCAGCGCCGCATCCCCGAGGGCGGGCGCGCCGTCGTGCTGGGCCGCGTCGTCATGGGCAAGAGCGGCCAGCCCGCCGTGCCCGCCGCGCACGACGACTCGCTCGTACGCCGCGGATTCCGGGCCTTCTTCTCCGTCCCGCAGACCGGTGAAGAGGTGACGGTGAGCCTCGGCGCCGCGCGCGCCGTCGGCCACACCGACCGGGGCGGGTACTTCGACATCGAGGTCGTCGGCCACGGCCTGCGCGACGGCTGGCACGAGGCGACGATCGAGTGCGACGGCATCGTCACGCACGCCGCGATGCAGATCATCAGCGGTGAGGCGCGCTTCGGCATCATCAGCGACATCGACGACACGGCCCTCATCACGGCGCTGCCGCGCCCGCTCATCGCGGCGTGGAACACGTTCGTCGTGCGCGAGACGGTGCGTCGCGAGGTGCCGGGCATGGCGGCGTTCTATCGCTCGATGCTCTCGGGGCACCCGGGTGCGCCGATGTTCTACCTGTCGACGGGTGCCTGGAACACCCAACCCGTTCTCACGCGTTTCCTGCGCCGCAGCGGTTTTCCGCGCGGCACGCTGCTGCTGACGGACTGGGGGCCGACGGAGACGGCGTGGTTCCGCTCCGGCCCGGAGCACAAGCGTCGCTGGCTGCGGCGTCTCGCGTCCGAGTTCCCGGACGTCCGCTGGCTCCTCGTCGGTGACGATGGCCAGCACGACCCGGCGTTGTACGAGAAGTTCGCGCTCAGTTATCCCGAGCACGTCGCGGGTATCGCCATCCGTCAGCTCACGCCCGCGCAGCAGCTGCTCAGCCACGGCCATCCCTTGCAGATGGACGACGTGGCCGGTCGGGTGCCGGGCGTGCCGTGGCTCGAGGGGCCCAACGGTTTCGTGCTCCACGAACGTGTGAGCGCGGTCGTCGATCCGGGGCGTGGTTCGGTCGCCGCCATTGCGGCCCCGCAGGCGCGACGGGCGAGGAGACATGTTCATGCCTGAGCTGCCAGAGGTGAGCGGGCTCGTCGGGTTTCTCGACGAGCGCATCGTCGGGCGCGCGATCGTCGGGGTCGAACTCGCCTCCATCGCCGTGCTCAAGACGTTCGACCCGTCACCGCAGGCGCTCGCGGGGCTCGTCGTCGACGCCGTCAGCCGCCACGGCAAGTGGATCGCCCTCGAGACGAGCGGCGGGCTGTCGCTCGTGTTCCACCTCTCGCGTGCCGGCTGGCTGCGCTGGTCCGACGCGCTGCCGACGACGGTGTTGCGGCCCGGCAAGTCGCCGATCGCGCTGCGCGTGCGCTTCGACGACGGCTCCGGTTTCGACCTCACCGAGGCCGGCACGCAGAAGCGCCTCGCCGTGCACATCGTGCGTGACGTCGTCGACGTGCCGGGCATCGCGAAGCTCGGCATCGACCCGCTGTCGCCCGAGTTCACCCGCGAGGCGTTCGGGCAGCTCGTGGCGAGCAGGCGCATGCAGATCAAGGGGTTGCTGCGTGATCAGAACGAGATCGCGGGCGTCGGCAACGCTTACTCGGACGAGGTGCTCCACGTCGCGAAGCTCTCGCCGTTCGCGTTGACGTCATCGCTCGAGCCCGGGCAGATCGACACGCTGTACGACGCGCTGATCACGACCCTGACGAATGCCGTCGACGCTGCGGCCGGCAAGCCCGCGAAGGATCTCAAGGACGCCAAACGCGCCGGGATGCGCGTGCACGGGCGCACGGGCGAGGCGTGCCCGGTGTGCGGCGACGTCATCCGCGAGGTGTCGTTCGCCGACCGTTCGTTGCAGTACTGCGCGACGTGTCAGACGGGCGGCAAGCCGCTCGCCGATCGACGGATGAGCAAGCTGCTCAAGTGAGCCTGCTCGCGAGATGCCTGGCGGGTGATGTCAGTTCGCAGGCCACAACATGGCGGGTAATTCAAAGGTATGCAGCCAACTGCGCGCCCCCCTGCGAGTTACTCGCCATCGTGCCAGGAGGCCGGGTCCGGGGCGGCGCCCGGTGTGACGCGGATGCCGTCGTGACGATATCGTGACCTCGACGAGATCGTCTTCCCGTTTTCGTTCGTCCCCCACTCAGGTGTGCAGCCAGAGCGTGGGCGTTGTCGACGGGGCTTGAAGAAGGGTGAGGGCCATGGCTGACGTGACGCGCCGCGCGGCCCTCGCCGCACCCGTGGCCGCGCTGGCGGCAGCCGCCGGAATCGCGGGTTCGGCCGGGGCGCTGGCGGCATCGACGACATCGCCCTCGCTCGTCACCGGCACTGACGCGGACGCGCTGCGCGCCCTGCACCTGCAAGCCCTCGCCGTGACGCCGAACGTCGCCGCCGTCGTCGCGCGGCTCCATGACGGCGAGTTGTGGGCGCACCAGGACGACGCGGTCGCCATCGAACGCGCCGCAGGTGGCGTCGTCGTCGTGGCGTTGCCCGTCAAGCACTCCGCCGTGAGCCGCATCGACATCAGCACCCCGAGCGCGCCCGACACGTCGGTGAGCGTCGACACGCGGCCCGACGCGCTGCGCTCGTCGTTGCTGCGCGTCGTCAACAAGCGCCTCGCGCTGGCCCGTTCGGACGAGCCGAAGAAGCTCCTCGCGGCGCACGGCGTCATGATCGACGAACGGCTGAGCAAGCCTCTCGACGCGATGTTCGCGCGCGCCGAGCGCGAGCACGTCGCGCTCGAAGCCGTCAGCGCACACCGCGACTTCGACGACCAGGCCCGCGTCTACGACGCCTACGCCGCGCGCGACGGCAAGCAGGCCGCCGACACGTACTCCGCGCGCCCCGGCCACTCCGAGCACCAGCTTGGCCTGGCCCTCGACGTGCGGGGCGTCGACCGTCAGCACGAGCTCGAGCCCGCATTCAAGGACACGCCCGTGGGTCGCTGGGTGGGCGCTCATGCGCACGAGTTCGGTTTCGTCGTGCGCTACCCCGAGGGCCAGCACGCTGTGACGGGCTACGAACCCGAACCGTGGCACCTGCGTTACGTCGGCCCCGAGGTCGCAGCGTTCATGCATGCGCGACGCGACATCGCGACGCTCGAAAAACTCTTCGGCCTGCCCGCCGCGCCGGGATACTGACGGCTTGGCGCCGCCTGCCTGAAGCCGCGCCGGATGTCGAGTTCTCCGCCCCGGAGAGCACCCCGATGCTTGCCTTCGATGCACCGCATGATTGATGGCTCGTGGTGTTGTCCCTCGGAGCCGCCAGCGAGCCCATCGCATCGTGGCAGCAATGCGTGCCGAGGTCACTTCTTCGGCGCGGGCACCTTCGCGAACGCGTCTGCGTCGCCGTGGCCGCCTGCGAGGTGGTTGAGGGGCCAGACGACGGCGATGGCGCGCCCGGTGACGGCGCTCAGCGGCACGCTTCCGAGGCGTCCGGTGCCGTCGTCGTGCGAGCGACTGTCGGCGGAGTCGTCGCGGTGATCGCCCATGACCCAGATGTGCCCGGCCGGCACGGTGATACTCCACTTGCTCGCCTGCCCGGGGCTCGGCGCGCAGCCGTCGAGCCCGGCCTGCAGGTACGGCTCGTCGACGGCGACGCCGTTGACCGTCAGCTTCGCGTTCGGCTCGGAGCAGCTGACGACGTCGCCGGGCAGGCCGACGACGCGCTTGACGAGGTGGTTGCCCTCCGCAGCGATGTGCGTGGCCGTCGCGACATCGCGCACCGCCTTGCGCCAGCCCGTGGGTGCGGCCTGCGCGGGTTCCCAGTGCAGGTCGTCGGCGAAGACGACGACGTCACCGCGCCTCACGTCCTGGCTCCACTTCTCGACGACGATGCGGTCGCCGACCCCGAGCGTGTTCTCCATCGACCCGCTGGGGATCTTGAACGGCTGGGCGACAAACGTCGAGATGAGCGCCCATGCCACCCAGATGATGACGATCGTGAGGAGACGATCGCGCCACACCGCGAGCTTCGGATTCATGCCCGACATCCCACCATCCCAGCCTGAGAGAGCCGTGGCACCGACGGCCAGACGAGGTGAGGCGCCGGGCCATCACTGGCCGCGGCGCCCCGTCGCGAATGATCGTTCAGCGTGAACCGATCACTTGGCGGCGGGCACCTTCGAGAAGGCGTCCTCGTCGTTGTGGCCGCCGGCGATGTTGCCGATCGGCCAGACGACGGCGAGACCCCGGCCGGTGATGTCGCTGACGGGCACGCTGCCGAGGCGTCCGGTGCCGTCGTCGTGGTAGCGGCTATCGGCCGAGTTCGAGCGGTTGTCACCCATGACCCACACCTTGTCCTTGGGCACGGTGATGGAGAACTTGTCCTGGCACGGCTGCACACCCGATTTCAGGTACGGCTCGGTGATCGCGACACCGTTGACGGTGAGCTTCTGCCCGGGCCCCTCGCACGAGACCTTGTCGCCGCCGACGCCGACGACGCGCTTGACGAGGTGGCTGCCGCTCGCGGACAGGTGCGTCACCTCGGCGATCTTGCGGATCCCTCCGGTGATGACGTTGCCGCTCGGAACGGGGTCGGTCCAGTCGCCCGGATCCTTGAACACGATGACGTCGCCGCGCTTGACGTCCGTGAATCGCGGCGCCCACTTGGCGACGACGATGCGGTCGCCGACCCGCAGCGTGTTCTCCATCGAACCGGACGGGATGCGGAACGGCTGCACGACGAACGTCGTGATGAACGCCCAGATCGCCCAGACGGCGACGACGAGGATGAGGCGGTCGAGCCACGTGCGAGCCGCCGAGCGTGGCTCGCGCTCACGCTTGTCGTCACCGGATGCCGTTGCAGCAGTAGCGCCGTCGTCGCGCGAAGGGCGCAACGAGGTGGCGTCGCCGGAGACGGCGGACGTGGCGTCCTCACGCGAGGAACGCGCCGACGTGGCTTTGCGGGAGCTGACGAACGTGGCGCCATCGCGGGTGTCGCTCGTCGAGGAGGTCGTGTCGGACCCGGTGGCGGCAGCGTCTTCGGCCGCAGGGTGCGGGTCGGCGTTGCGCCGCGCGCGGCGCGAGAGGGGGGAGTCGCTCACGTCAGATGACGTTGGCGTCGCCGCCGCCGACAGCCTGGATCGGCTTGCCGTCGGCGTGCCACTGCTTCATGCCGCCCTCGACGTTCGCCACGTCGAGACCCTGCCCCTCGAGCCATTGCACGGCGCGACTCGAGCGGCCGCCGCTGCGGCAGACGACGGGGAGGTCGCCATCGACCTCGGGAAGCTCGCCGACGCGGGCCGGGAGCTCCGCGAGGGGGATGTGGATGGCGCGCGGCGCGTGACCGGCGTCGTACTCGTCCTGCTCACGAACGTCGAGCACGACGGCGTCGTCAGCAATGTCCTTCGGAGTCACGGTGTTCATGCGTGCAAGCCTCTCACGTCTTGGGGTGGGCTTCATAGGCGTGACGCGCCCCGACGCAGGCCTTCCACGCCGCCCACAGGCACCAAAAAGCGTCCAGCAGTGTGCTGCTTGCGGCCGGTCAAGACGCGGTGGTCGCATTTGTTCCAGGGCGCTACCGACCAGATCAACAAACTGTCGGGGTGAACGTGAGCCCCGAGACCGCAACGAAGGGGCCTCCAGAAACAATGCCACCTTGGTCGTACGTCATCGAAAGCTGCGTCAGCGGCCCGGCCCACGTCACCGTGACGTTGCCGGCGGATGACGTGTTAGGCACACCGCCTGAAACAGAACTGACTGCCTGGTATGGGGAAGCCGCCGTGCCGCTGCCGGTGATCTGCGACCCCCGGACCCCGGAGAACCCGGGGGTGTTGATGACGATCCGGTCCTGGAAGGCCGAGTTGTCCCAATCGATGTCGGCGATGGTCAAGGACACGTTCGTGACGGGGGAGCTGAATGAGAAGGCGATGGTCTGCGCAGTGGTGGACGTGGCATTGGGGCAGGTCAGTGCCAGCCCCTGTCCTGCCGGGATTCCTCCGACGTTGCCGGTCGTGAGCGTCGAGTTTCTCGGCGCTCCGGTCGCGCCGGTGTTCGTGTAGGTCACCGTTGTGCCGCCGACAGTTGCCTTTTGTCCACTGGAGACGCTTGAGCTGCCCATCGCGGACCACGCCATCATCACGGGTGCGCACGGGCGGCTCGCTGCAACAGCGGGCGCGGGCGCGGTGACGGCGACGGCTGGGACGCTCCAGGCGACAGCCTTGGCGACCGCCCGTCTGGTCGGCGCCGCAGCGGATGACGTTACTTGCGGGTATGAATTCATGGATCAAGCATGACATGGGCGATCGTAGGGGGACTACAGTCGCTGGGGGCGCTCTGGCACACGTCATCGAAGCGAGCAGGCATGGCCATCGCGTGGGCGGAAGGAGCGGCGCTGGCGACCTCGTCGCTCCCAGCGGCTCAGGGGCGGAGCAGGGCACCTGGAGTTGGGCACACCATTGAAGTGTCTTCGTGGCCCTAAAGTGGGGGTGTGGGTGCCTGTGAAGAATGCCGTGGCTCAGGTTGGGCGTCCCAGTCGATGTGGTCTGAACGCCTAGCCGAGTGGCTGACGGTTCCTGCGGCCTGCCCCGCGTGTGAGGGAGCGGGATGAAACTGTGCCGTCGCTGCAGGCACGTCGCGGCGCAATGTGGGCGCCTTCGGTGTCTTTCTGTGGCGTGCTTTCCGGTTGTCGACGCCGTTTTCCGGTCCAACCACCCCCCGGGGCGATCAGGAATGGGCCGTCGAACGGTGCCAGCAAGCCCAGCCGGGTAGCAAACCTCCTCACGACGAGGCGCGTTGAGGCCCTGATCTATCGATGCGGCATCTGTCCATACTGCGCCATGGAGCGGATACATGCGCGGCCACCTCGAATCGCTTCTCAGCCGGTCCCGTTCCGTCGGCGCCTCCAACGGTTGACGTACCGTCTTCACAGGCACACATAGATTGCCCGGCTATGGCGTGGCGAGCTAGCATCAGAACCAGCACCCCCTCGACGAGCCACAGGAGCCACCATGAACCAGCCCTCTCGCCGCAAAGTGGCCGCAGGTATCGCCTGGAGCATCCCAGCCATCACTGTTGGCGCGGCCGCGCCCGCCGTTGCCGCATCCCAAGTCAGCCCCAGCATCAATCGCTCGTTCTACATCACGCGTTCCAGCTCAGGCTGCTCATCAGGCAGTCGCCGCCTCACCGTAGACAGCAAGAATGACGGCACGAGCTATTACCAGATCGTGAACGTCTCGCCGACATCATCTGTCACGGCCGTCTACGCCTCAGTTGACGTCAACCTTTCAGGTTTGAGTTTCACCACAACGACAGGAAACTGGTCCGCGGTGCAGCAAGACTCGCAAACCTACTCCTACAACGGCGTCACGTACTATCGCTACTTCGCCAAGCTTCAGGTCGCGATTCCCGCACCGGTGAATGGAACCATCACCGTGCCCTCGCTGAGCTGGGTAAGTAACTGCACCGCATCCCTTTCCAACCCGGTGAGCGTGAATGGCCGTGGTATGGTCACCATTAACGGCCAGGATATCGAACAGGTCGGTCCTTTCCGCACACTGTGATGGTTGCTCGAAGTTCACGTCGCACCCATTCCTCCTTCGGAATTTCTTCTTCAATGCGACAGACCCTGACGTCGTTTCATGACGCCCCGCCCATTTCGGCGGGGATCTCGAGTGCGGCTGCTACCTACTCGAGGGCCTGATCATCAACCTCGACGCTGTCGAGGTGGCGTTGTAGGCCGGGGACGACGGCTTGGGTGTCATACCCCACCTGAGCGCCGCTTTCCAGGATCACTACTCGCTTCGGGGGGGGGGGGGCGACGTCGGCCGCGGGCGACTTGATCCAGGTCACGCCTGGGGCATCACATCAGCTTCAGGGCGGCGTGATTCCATCAACGGTGCCGCGCCGCCCCTGACGGGGGCCCACAGCAGTTGATGGGCGTGAGTGCCACTCGGCTCGGTGATGGTGACGTCCGCCTCGCCGGCCCGGCGTAGTCGCGAGGCGACGGAGATACCACCATCACCGCCGCCGATGATGACGATGGCGTGGAACAGGGTTTCCTTCATGGATGCCCTTTCGGCGTAGGTGCGACGCGGTGCGTGGCGCGTCTCATGAGAGTTGTTTGCGAACACCGGAGACGCTCGGAGTGCCCGTGCTGCGGTTGTAAGGCAGTTTCGAGAGCATGGTGCCCATGGCGCAGGTGTTCGACAGCGCGGCGAACATCAGGCCGCCGCCCACAGCACCGGACAGCCACTTCGCCTTCGGTACGACGGTGCTGGCGAGTACGCCCGTGGCCACGAGCGAACCGGCGACTAGGCGCACCTGACGCTCCAGATCCCAGCGGGCCTGGCCGAACTCGACGTCATGACCGGCGTCGCGCCAGGCCTCGAAACCGCCGACGAGGACGCTCGTGTGCGGCACCCCGACCTTGGCCAGGGCCTGTTCGGCGCGTTCGGCGCGTGGGCCCATGCGACAGATGAGGACGGCGTCGCGGTTGATGCCGGCGCCGATCGCGGTGGCGTTCTTCTCGATCAGATCGACCGGCACGTTGATCGAACCGGGGATGCGCGCAGTGCCGTACTCGGCGGGGGTGCGCACGTCGAGCAGCAGTGTCTCGCCGGCCGTGACGGCGTCAGCGAGCTCGGCGGGGGTGAGGCGGTTTGCCAGGGCCATGAGAAATCTCCTTGAGTGGTGGATCGGCGGCTGCGACCAGCGGTCGCCGGGGGATTGGGGATCGGACGCGAGGGTCACAGGAGTTGGGGCAGGGCGCGCCACGCGGTGTACGCGGCGACGCACATCAAGAAGACGGCAAACCCGAGCTGCAGCATCCTCTTCGGGATGCGCTGGGCGAGCCGGCCGCCGAGCGCGGCTCCGATGACGGCGGTGGCGGCGAACGGCACCACGACATTCCATTCTAGATCCGCGCCGTCAGCAGAGTGGAACAACAACGAGGTGGCGCTGTTGATGACGACGACGAGCAGGGACGTGCCCACCGCATACGGCATGCAGTACCCGAGGGCCAAGGTGAGGGCGGGAACGATGGCGAACCCGCCGCCGACGCCGAAGAAGCCGGTGAGCAGGCCGACGCCGGTACCAGCCAGGGCCACCTTGACCAGGGCGAAGGTGTGCCCTCCGTTCTCCTCGCGCAACGGTCTCGGCACGCAGGCGGTGTTGTCGCGTTCGCGTCGTGCCCGCATGATCATCACCGTGGCGACGACGACGAGCAGCGCCGCGAACAGAGTGAGCAGTAGATTGCCGTCGACGCCGCGCGAGGCCCGGGTGCCGAGGTAGGCGCCGCCGATGCCGACGAGTCCGAAGAGCGCGCCCTGGCCCCACTGCACGGTGCCGGCGCGGTGGTGGCTCCACAGGCCGACGAGGGAGCTGATGCCGACGATGACGAGCGAACTCGTCGTCGCCTCGTGCGGGCTCTTGTCGAGCGCGTAGACGAGGACGGGCACCGTGAGGATGGCGCCCCCGCCGCCGAGCCCGGCGACGAGCAGACCGACGACGATTCCGGCGACGACGGCGATGAGCATGACGCTCAGGCCTCGCTGCCGTCGACGATGGCCAGCGACGTCTCGCGGGCGTTGTCGAACGCGTCGTCGACGGCGACGACGTGACGCCCGGCGGCGTCGAGCACGGACGCCGCGATCGAGGCCCGGTACCCACCGGCGCAGTGCACCCACACCTCGCCGGCGGGCACCTCGCCGACGCGGGTGATGATCTCGTGCAGCGGCACGTTGATCGCACCGTCGATGTGGCCGCTCGTGTACTCGCTGTCGCGTCGCACGTCGAGGACGACGACGTCACGGTGGTGACGCACCTGCGCGAGGTCGGCGAACGTGGCGCGCTCGAACGAACCGAGTTCACCACTCGTCCAGTCCTGCGGTGTGCCGGTGGCGGCGGCCTGGGGGCGTTCGATGCCGATGCGCACGAGCTCACGCTGCGCCTCAGCGACCTGCTCGCGGCTGTCGCCCAAGAGGGTCAGTGGCGTGCCCCACGGGATGAGCCACCCGAGGTAGGTGGCGAACTGGCCGTCGATGCCGAAGTTGAGGGCCTGCTTGACGTGGCCCTTCGCGTACGCCTGCCGGTTGCGCAGGTCGACGACCCATTCGCCGGCCTCGAGTGCGGCGCGGATAGCATCGGCGTCAGCCGCGGCGGGCTCGCTGAGGTCGGGGGCCGTGGCGGGCGCGTCGAGGTTGGCCGGGCCCATGTGGGCGTAGTAGGCGGGCCATGCCTCGAGCCCGGCGAGAATCTGTTCGACCCAGGTCTGCTCGTCCTCCATCAAAGCGGGGTTGGTGCGCTTCTCCGCCCCGATGGTCGAGGAGTCGGCGTCCGACTGGGTCGCCGAGCAGAAGCTGCCGAATCCGTGGGTGGGCAGAACCGCGGCGTCGTCGGGCACCTCATCGGCGATGCGGTGCGCCGAGGCGTACTGGTGGTGCACCAGAGGGTCGGTGTGCTCGGGGCCGAGCAGGTCGGGGCGGCCCGTCGAGCCGAACAGCAGGGAGCCGCCGGAGAAGATGCCCACCCGCTCGTCGTGCGAATCGAGCGCGTACGACAGGTGCGTGAACGTGTGTCCGGGGGTCGCCATGACGGTGACCGCAAGCGCGGGCGAGACCGTGATGACGTCACCGTCGTCCACTCCGACGCGTTCGAAACGCACCGGGTCGGCCACGTTGACGTGGTACGCGGCGCCCGTCGCGTCGGCCAGCGCGCGGCCGCCGGTGACGTAGTCGTTGTGAATGTGCGTCTCGAACACATGAGTGATCCGCACCCCTTCACGCTCGGCGAGATCGATGACGCGGTCGATGTCACGCTGCGGGTCGACGACGAGAGCGACCTCACCGTCGTGGGCCAGGTAGGAACGATCGCCGAGCGTCTTCGTGTCGATGGGGATGATCGTGGCCATGGCGTTCTCCTCGTGCGTACTGGGCTGAAAATATACCCCCGGGGGTATCTGTCGCCACCGTACTCGCATACCCCCGGGGGTATCAAGTAGAGTGGGGGCTTCATCGCAGTTCGAGTGGAAAGGCATCGGTGTGGAACTCTCTGCCGACGACATGGCTCCGGTGGTCAACCGGCTCAAGCGCGCCCAGGGTCAGCTGGGGGGTGTCATCCGCCTCATCGAAGAGGGCGGCGATTGCCAGAGCGTCGTCACCCAGCTCGCGGCGACAAGTCGCGCTCTCGATCGCGCCGGTTTCGCGATCCTCTCCTCGGGCCTGCAGCAATGCCTGGCGACGAAGGGCAGTGTCGAGGGCGAGGACGCGAAGACGTTGGAGAAGCTGTTCCTGACCCTGTCCTGAAGCGCCTACCGCTAGGCGTAGCTCAAACGAAGGGTTCTGCACCACCGAGGCGAGCAGGTGGCTCAACCCACCGTTTCTGCTAGAGCAGCGGTCAGGTGCCAGAACGAGATGTTGAGGTGTAGCTCAACGAATCTGTGAGCACGACCATCCGGCTCACAAATCCGACGCTGGCGCTCCCCGCTACGAGCTACTGCCGGGCAGCGAGGTACTCCACTGCGGGACGTGGTGAGCTGAAGACAGGGGTGGGCAGGTCGGTGAGCAACGCTTCCGCCGGGGCCATGCTGGCTTGAGCCAAGATGACGACATCTGCGGTCGTCGCCGCGGCCCGGGCGGTTCGTGCGATGCATTCGACGTATCCCACCTGGTCCCCGGCTTCGAACATGTCCCAGGCGCCCTTCGCCACGATCGACGTGGTCTCAACTTCGTGATCTGCCGCGCTGGCTTCTTCTTCAAGCAGCGCCAGCGTGGGCGCGAGAGTGGAGTCAAGGGCTGCGATGACGGCGATTCTGCGCCCGGCCTGGAAGGCGCGGGCAGCCATGGGCCGGTCCACTCTGAAGACCGGCACTCCCGGTTCGCTCTGCTCAGCAACGCTCCCAAGGGTTGAGCACGTGCAACAGATCAGCTCTACGCCCCGATCTTTCAGGCTGCGCAGGTGAGCCTCGACGCGGTCAGCGACCGACTGTGGACCATTCACGCGGGCATCAGTGAGAAGGGACTCGTCGACCACGTGCACGGGGTGCGCTTCGGGGGCGACCTCGCTCAGAAGGTTGTCGAAAGTTAGAACGTGGACTGGCGACGTGTGCAAGAAGCCGATGCGCGACATGTGTGCATTCTTCATCGCGTGGCGCACATCGGACTTGGCGATCTCAGCACCCACGGAGGGGCGGTGGCTGAAACGAAGGATTCTGCACCACCGAGGCGAGCAGACGTCCTGCGGCTGCATGGTAATCGTGAACCATCTCATCGTCCTTGAAAGCTCAGACACCAGGGCGGATGGTCACAATGTGCATGCTCTGCAGGTCGTCCAAGCGCACCCAGCTTCGCGGTGCACCTCCCTGCGTCACGATGAGGTGAGAAGGAGTCCCACATCTGCGATTTTCGTCCGCATTCGTCCCGCGGCAAGCACGGTGCGGCGACTCGGTGCTGACGGCGGCGTCGCTACTCTGTCGGGGTGAACATCCTCTCCATCCAGTCGTCGGTGGCCTATGGCCACGCCGGTAACTCGTCGGCCGTGTTTCCGCTGCAGCGCCTCGGGCACGAGGTGTGGCCCGTGTTCACCGTGCACTTCTCCAACCACACGGGGTACGGCGAGTGGCGCGGGCCGGTCTTCGATCCGGAGACGGTGCGCGACGTCATCACCGGCATCGAGGAGCGTGGCGTGCTGCCGCGCTGTGACGCCGTCCTGTCCGGCTACCAGGGCGCCCCGACGATGGGGGAGGTCATCGTCGACGCCGTCGCGCGCGTCAAGGCCGCCAACCCCGACGCGCTGTACTGCGCCGACCCCGTCATGGGCGACGTCGGCCGCGGTTTTTACGTGCGCGAGGGCATCCCGGAATTCATGCGGGACGTCGTCGTGCCCGCCGCGGACGTGCTGACGCCCAACCAGTTCGAGTTGGAGTTCCTCGTCGGGCGCACCGTCTCGACGGTGACCGACCTGCTCGACGCCGCCGACGCCCTGCGCGCTCGCGGCCCGAAGGTCGTGCTCGTCACCTCGGTGCAGACGGACGAGACACCCGCCGACTCGGTGCAGATGGCCGTCGTCAGTGACGAGGGGGCGTGGATCGTCACGACCCCGCTGCTACCCATGTACGTCGCCGGTTCGGGTGACGCGACAGCCGCGATCTTCGTGGCGCGCCTCATGACGTCGAGCCCCGCCGAGGCGCTCGCCGCGACGGCGTCGTCGATCTTCGCGGTGATGGAGCGCACTCACGACGCCGGTTCGCGCGAGATCCTGCTCGTCGACGCCCAGGAGGCCATCGCCTCGCCGCCGATGCAGTTCGCGGTGACGCAGCTGCGCTGAGGCCCCCTGGCCGCCCGAACGACACGGAGTGCCCGTCTTCACGAAGGAGGCGGGCACTCGTGCGTGAGGTGGACGCTCAGCCGCCGAGGAAGGCAATGAGCTTGATGATCTCCTCGGCCAGGCTCAGGCCGGACTTGATGAGTTTTTTCGTTGCTGGTCCCGCCAATGTCTTGCATGATTCTCCCCCAGGTTCGTCAAGGGGTGGGGCACCGATACCTCTGTGTTCCGGACGCCTTCGACACTTTCGAACGATGGTCCGTCTCTGCAGTCTCAACCTGGTGACATGAATCGCATGTCGCTTGGCAGAACCTGGTGAAACGTTGGGGGATGGTGCCGCGGCGTGTCCATCTGCCGTGAACGGTAGAAAGCCCAATACCGTGGGCGCATGGATCCGATCCGCAATCCGTACGCGCCCGGTGCCGGCCAGCGTCCGCCCGAGCTCGCCGGGCGCGACGAACAGATCAGCACGTTCGACGTCGTCGTCGCCCGCATCGCGAAGGGTCGACCCGAACGTTCGATCGTCCTCATCGGCCTGCGCGGCGTCGGCAAGACGGTGCTGCTCAACACCCTCCGGTCGGGCGCAGTGCGCGCGCACTGGGGCACCGGCAAGTTCGAAGCACGCCCCGATCAGCGCCTGCGCCGACCTCTGGCGTCAGCGCTGCACACGGCCGTGCGCGAACTTGGCCACCCGCAGGACGACGACGTCGACCACGT
Source organism: Dermacoccus sp. Ellin185 (assembly GCF_000152185.1). NCBI lineage: Bacteria > Bacillati > Actinomycetota > Actinomycetes > Micrococcales > Dermacoccaceae > Dermacoccus > Dermacoccus sp. Ellin185. The sequence goes on from NZ_AEIQ01000025.1 coordinate 58,811, forward strand.
CCTCGGCGTCATCAAGAGCTTCGCGCAGCGCGACGTCGACCCCAAGGCCAAGCTGCGTGATCGCTGGAACCCGGGCATCGACGCCCCCGCCGTTCCAGGCCGTGCGGATTCGGGTGACATCGAGATCGACCTCGTCGAGCTGCTGACGGACGTCGGCGGCCTCGCGGCGGACGTCGGCAAGGGCGTCGCCATCTTCATCGACGAGATGCAGGATCTCGACCCCGAGGACGTGTCGGCGCTGTGCGCGGCGTGCCACGAGATGTCGCAGAGTTCGCTGCCAGTCATCGTCGTCGGTGCCGGCCTGCCGCATCTTCCGGCGGTGCTGTCGGCGCAGAAGTCGTATTCGGAGCGGCTGTTCCGATACGCGCGCATCGATCGTCTGCCTAGGGATGCCGCGTTCAAGGCGCTGCAGGGCCCCGCGCAGGACGAGGACGCCGAGTTCACCGACGACGCTCTCGAGGCGATGTACGCCGCGACGGGCGGTTACCCCTACTTCATCCAGGCGTACGGCGCGACGGTGTGGGATCTCGCGCCCGGCTCGCCGATCACCGCGGAGGACGTGGCGGTTGCCGTCCCCGAGGCCGAGGCCGAGCTCGGTGTCGGGTTCTTCGGCTCACGCTACGAGCGCGCGACGCCCGGTGAGCGCGAGTACCTGCGAGCGATGGCGGACGCCGCGCAGCGTGTCGCCGACGCCGCAGCCGCCGACGAGTCGGGGGAGACGCCGGGGCTCGACGACATCGAATCGGTGCCGACGTCTCTCGTCGCCGAGGTGCTCGGACGTAAGCCCCAATCACTTTCTCCCGCGAGGGATTCACTCATGAAGAAGGGGCTCGTGTACTCCGGCGAACGCGGACGGATCGCCTTCACCGTGCCGCACTTCGGCCGCTACCTGCGTACCGTGACGGCGGACTGAGCGGCGCGCGGGCGGCTGCGACGTCGCCCGCGCCGCACGTCACATCCCGAGCTTGGTCTTCGAGAACGCCGCGACGGCCGCATCAGGGCCTTCGACGCTGACGCCCGAGCGCTCGCAGCGACCGCTGAGGTGCATCATGAGGTCGACGGGCGAGCCGGCGAGCACCACGGCGCCCGCGTCGGTCGGTTTCTTCAGTTCGACGTCGCCGCGCTGCGGGGCGCGCAGCGTCACGCCGACGGGCGAGGAGCGCACGAGCAGCTTGCCCGTCGTGGTCAGCGATGACCACACGGCGTCCTCGGTGCCCTCGGGCAGCGGCGGCAGCGTCGCCTGCACGTCGGTGGGCTGTGCGCGCCGGACATCTTCGGCGTGCGTCGCGTACTCGACGAGGTTGACGCGCTCGTTGATGGCCGGCACCTGCATCGGACTCAATTTGCCCGGCCCGCTGCGCACCTCGTCGACGAGGGTTGCGTAGGGCTTCTTCGAGCGCGCGTCCTGCACCTTCTCGGTGTGACCGGCGAAGGCGGGGATGAAGATACCGGGCATCGCGTCCGGGCGGCGATCACGGATGACGAGGTGGGCGGCGAGGTCGCGCGCGGTCCATCCCTCGCACAGGGTCGGCGCGTCGGGGCTGACGGCGGCGAGCAGGTCGGCGACGTGGTGGCGCAGGGCGGGAGCAAGAGTCATGCGTCCACCCTTCCACGGATGAGCATCCCCCGGCAGCACCCATCGGAAGGGGTGAGTGACGTTCGTGTACGCGCGGTGGCGCGCGCCACCCACTCTGGGCGGGTGACGACGGCGAAGATCTGGGCGGGAATAGCCGTCCACGCCACCATGCTGCTCGGCGAGCTGATCCTGCTGTACGTCTTCGCGACGTCGGCCGTCAACGTCACTTCGACGCGCACGTCCTCGTGCACTCGGCGCTGAGCTTCTTCTACAACGCGATCGTGCTGGCGGTCGGCCTTCGGATCATCACGGTCGGCTGACGGCGTTTCACGTGAAACGTCGACGCTGACGGCGGTGCGCCCCGAGCCGGCGGCGCGGCGGTTGACGTCGCATGTCATGCGTCGTATGGCGTCAGCGTCAGCCCTCGTGCCGCACCCGGCTGACGATCGCGCCACCGACGAGTCCGAGCAGGCCGGGGACGACCCAGCCGAAGCCGTTCTCGAACCATGGCAGGACGGTGCGCGCGCCGTCGACGAGAGCGTCGCGGCCCGCCGGTGCTGACGGCAGTGCGGCGAGCAGGTCGAAGAGCGCGGCGACGCCGACGCACGCGACGACACCGACGAGGATGCTGCGTCGGCCCTTCAGCCACGGCGACGCGAGGCCGAGCAGGATGAGCGCGATCGCGAGCGGGTAGAGGAACATGAGCAGCGGCGTCGACCAGGAGATGATGGCGCTGAGGCCGATGTTCGACACTGCGAACGAGACGCCCGTGAACGTCAGTGCCCACGCGCGGTACCCGAGGCCGGGGAACATCTCGGCAAACATCTCCGCGCAGGCCGTGACGAGGCCGATCGAGGTCTTGAGGCACGCGACGAGCACGATCGCGGCGATGAGCACCTGCCCGAACGAGCCGAAGAAGTGTCGGGAGATGCCGGCCAGCGCGGTGCCGCCGTTGTCGGCGGTGATGACGCCGATCGACGTCGCACCCATCCATGCGAGCGAGGCGTAGATGGCCGCCATTCCGAGGACGCTGACGATGCCGCTCTTCGCGGTCTCGACGGCGATGCGTCGCGGGCTCGTGATGCCGAGGCGGCGGACCGCGTCGATGATGACGATGCTGAACGCGAGGGAGGCGAGGGCGTCCATCGTGTTGTAGCCGTCGAGGAAGCCGCGGGTGACGGGGCCGTCCGCGTACGGGCCCTTGGGGGCGGCGGTGACGTCGTGCGTCATCGGTTTCACGAAGGCGGCGACGATGATCGCGCCGAGCAGCACGAGGAATCCGGGGGTGAGGTAGCGCCCGACCCAGTCGATCAGCTTGCCGGGACGCAGCGCTGCGGCCGCGGTGAGGGCGAAGAAGATCGCGGTGGATGCGAGCAGCGCCCATGTCTGTGCGCCGACGGGCACCGATTCGGCGAGGCCGATCTCGTACGAGACGGACGCGGTGCGCGGGATCGCGAATGCCGGCCCGATCGTCAGGTACAGCAGGCACGTGAAGACGACGGCGAAGCGTGGGTCGACGCGCGCCGCGAGTTCGCGGACGTTGCGCGTGCCCGACAGGGCGGAGGCGATGACGCCGAGGACGGGCAGGCCCGTTGCGGTGATGAGGAACCCGATCGTCGCGAGCGTGGTGTGCGACCCGGCTTCGCGGCCCATCTGCACGGGAAAGATGAGGTTGCCGGCGCCGAAGAACAACCCGAACAGCATCGTCCCGACGAGGAGTGTCTGTGCCGGACGCAACCGCGACGGCGTGGACGAGGAAACGGTCGGTGCGGCAGCAGAACTCACGCCGGTCAGTATGACAAGGACGGCGGGCCGAGCGGGCAGGGCGCCACCGCGTCCCGGGCCAAGGCCAGGAGCTGGCCTTGCCCATCTCGGCACCACGAATGTGAGCGCCCTGGCCGAAAACGAGCTTCATGTCGCTCGTGTTCGACCAGGACGACGCTCACATTCGAGAGACGGTCACCCGGCGGCTTCGGCATCGCGCAGCCGCCGGGCCTGCGTCAGCTCGTCGCCTTCGTCAGGTCGTAGACGGTGACGCCACCGACCGTCGTGGCCTTGTAGTGCGCCTTGACCCAGGCGGTGATCTGCGCGCCCGAGCCGGAGTTGCCCCCCGGGCCGCCGCCCATGCCACCGCCGGCGATGAAGTACGTGATGTCGCCGTTCTTCACGTACTGCTGGAACTGCGCGAGCGTGACGTTGTCGTCACTGCCGCTCCAGCCGCCGATCGACATGACGGCCGTGTCGCTGCTCAGGATGTACCCGGCTGCACTCTGATCGCCGATGACGGCCGCGGACCACTTCGAGTTCGTCGCGTCGAGCAACTTCACCAACGCCGCGTTGGACGTCGAACCGCCCTGCGCGCCGGCGGAACCCGCGGAACGCTGCGTACCCGTCGTCGAACCCGAGGCCCCGGCCTCGCTCGACGAGCCGGACGACGCCGCCGAACCGCCACTCGACGCCGCGCCGGAAGCTGAGCCCGAGCCGCCACTCGACGGAGCTGCACCCGAAGGAGCCGTACCCGACGGCTTGGTGCCCGACGGAGCCTGACCCGCCGCACCCGACGAGCCGGTCGTCCCAGAACCAGCCGGGCCAGCAGAACCCGTCGAACCACCAGGCGCACCCTGGGCGCCGCCGGGAGCCGAGCCCATCGACCCCATGCCGCCGCGTGCTCCGGCAACGGCAGGGCCGGCAGTCGGCATCGAGCCGTTGTGGCCGCTCGCCATCGTCGCGAACGTGTACGCCGACGTTCCACCGATGCCACCGAGCACCCCCACGACGAGGCCGGTGACGGCGACGCGGCGCGCACGCGCACCCCATGCCGGCGCGGCGACGAACGTCATCGCCCCGAGCACCGCAGCGATCGCGCAGACCCACTTGAGCCACGGCATCCAGCCGGACGCAGACGTCGTCAGCACCCGGAAGCTCCAGACACCGCTGACGCAGATCGCCGCGCCGAGCACGACGCGCCACAGCAGCGACGAGCGTCGCGCGAAGACCTCACGACCACCGACGGCGATGCACGCGGCGACGGCCGGCGCGAGCGCCACGGCGTAATAGGAGTGCACGGTGCCCTTCATGAACGACAGGCACAGCATCGTCACGACGAGCCAGCCGCCCCACAGCACGAGTGACGCGCGCACGAGATCGGTGCGCGGTGCACGACGACGAGCGACGAGGCCTGCCACGAGCAGCACGAGGGACGCGGGCAGCAACCACGAGATCTCGCCGGCGAACTGGCTGTTGAACATGCGGAACAGCCCAGCGGTGCCACCGAATCCACCACCGCCGGCGCCACCACCGCCCCCGGCGTTGCCGTCGCCGCCGAGGATGCGGCCGAGGCCGTTGTAGCCGAGCGCTAGTTCCCATTCGGAGTTGTTCGTCGAGCCGCCGATGTAGGGGCGAGAGCCGGCCGGCCAGGCCGCGACGAGCGCCACGAACCAGCCGGCGCCGACGATGACGCTGACGAGCGCCGCCGCGAGGTGCTTGATGCGCGTGCCCAGCGAGAAGCGTGCCGCCACGAGGTAGGCGAGACCGAGGCCGGGCAGGACGAGCAGGCCCTGCAGCATCTTCGTCAGGAACGCGAAGCCGATGAGCAGTCCGGCGCCGACCATCCACCGCAGCGCGGTAGCCGAGGCGGAGCGAACCCGCCCGCGCCGCGTCGTCGTCGGCTCGTCACGTCCGCTCACCTCGATGGCGCGCACGACGCAGTAGGCGGCGGCCGTCATGAGCAGGACGAGCATCGCGTCGGGGTTGTCGAAGCGGAACATGAGCGCCGCGACGGGCGTCATCGTCACGATCAACCCGGCGAGCAGGCCCGCCGCGTGCCCCGACCAGCGGCGCACCGCGCCGTACGTCAGGCCGACGGTGCCGACGCCCATGAGCGCCTGCGGCAGCAGCAGCGAGAACGACGAGAAGCCGAAGATCCGCGCGGACAGCCCCATGACCCACAAGGAGGCCGGGGGCTTGTCGACGGTGATCGCGTTGCTCGAGTCGAGCGAACCGAACAGCCACGCCTTCCAGTCCTTCGACGCCGATTTCGCTGCGGCAGCGTAGAACTCGTTCGCGTAGCCGGAGTTCGTCAGGTTCCAGCCGTACACGACGGCGGCCAGCGTCAGCAGCGCGAACAGCGCCGGTCGCGCCCAGTTCGGGTCGTCATCGGCGCCGCGCACGAGGCGCCGCAGCCGGTCCTGACGCCGTGGGGGTGCCGCCGCGGAGTGCGGGGTGGCACCCCCCGCCAGCTCGCGGGCCCGACGGCCGTCGCGGCGCGATCGCAGCAGGCGCGTCGGTGTGGTGGTGGTCATCGCGGATCCCTCCGTCGCAGTCTCGGCGCCGATGCGCCCGGTGATGACGACGACTCTCGCGGCCGGCGCTTTGCTGCCCGCGTGGCGCCCCTGTGCGCCGTCTGTGAGCGGTTCGCCATCACGCCCCGCTCGACCTGCGCGGCCCCGCCCCGCTTGATCCAACGGGCGACGTCCCACCCCGCCACCCTTGAGATCGGCCCAAGGGCGCTGATCGTGTTGCGACCGAACGAAGTACGGTATGAGGCATGTCTGCCGCAGCGCCGCGAGGGCCGAGATCGCGGGGTTCGGTGAGGTTCAGAAGCCTCGCGCGGGCGGTGGGGCCGCGGCTGCTGCGCGGTGTCGTCGCAGCGGCCGTCCTGTGCTTGCCCGTCGCGGTGCTCGCGCTGCTCGTCACGCGCCACTTCGCTCCGATCGTCGACCTCGACGAGCGAGTCGTCGTCGCGGCCACCGACGTCACGCGCGCACACCCCGGGTTCGAGGACGCATTGATCGGGTGGCAGTCCGCGTTCCACCCGACGATGGTCTACCTCTACGCGATTCCCGTCGCCGTCTGGACGTGGCTGCGCGGCTTCCGGGCCCGCACGATCTGGGGCGTCGTGACGATGCTCGTCGGCTGGAACCTCGGCCTGCAGGTCAAGCTCATCGTCGAGCGGGCGCGCCCCGTCATCGCCGACCCCGTCAGCCATGCGCCGGGCTACAGCTTTCCCAGCGGCCACGCGTTCAACGTCGCGATGATGGTGACGACGTGCCTCATCATGGCGTGGCCGCTCGTGCGGCGCTGGCCCCCGCTCATCCGCGCCGCAGCGGTGGCGGTGGGGGTGCTCGTCGTCGTCCTGACGATGCTCGATCGCATCTTCCTCGGCGTCCACTTCCCGAGCGACGTGACGGCGGGCGTCCTGCTCGCGCTGGGCCTGTCGTCCGCGTCGTATCTCGGTTTCAGCCATCGGCCGAAGGGCCACCTCGAGGAGGATTCGTGACCACCGCTCACCCCGACCATCACGACGGTGGGCGCGAGGCGTCAGCCCGCCCGACGCCCAAGGAGGTGCTCGTCTCCATCCTGAAGCGCGCTGTCCTGCCGGCTCTCGTGGCGTTCGGGGTGCTCGTCGCCATCGGCAAGATCATCACGATCGTGTTCGACGAGATCCCGGCCGAGGACACGCTCTCGCGGGATGTCGCCGGGTGGCGCACCGCCTCGCTCAACCCGATCTCCAAGACCGTGTCGACGATCAACGACACGTGGTTCACGATCGGCGGGTCGGTCGTCGTCGCGCTCGTCATCCTCGTGCTGACGCGCAAGTGGTGGCTCGCCATCCTGCCGGTCCTCGCGATCAGCCTCGAGGCGAGTGTCTTCGTGCCGGTGACGAAGATCGTCAACCGTCCGCGCCCCGAGGTCGAGCGCCTCGACCCGCACGCGCCGCCGACGTCCAGCTTTCCGAGCGGGCACACCGCGGCGTCGTTCGCGTTGTTCTGGAGCATCATGCTGCTCGCACAGCGCATCCCGAACGTGCTCGCGCGCCGCATCGTCCAGGTCGTCTGCTTCGTCTTCCCGTTCTGCGTCGGCTTCGCGCGCCTGTACCGCGGCATGCACCACCTCAGCGATGTCATCATCGGCGCGCTGCTCGGCATGCTGTGCGCGGGCATCTCCTACGCGGCGATCCGCGCGACGGAACGTCAGGCCGCCGAGCGAGCGGACGGGGTTCGCGGCTGAGCCACCGCCCGGCGGGTTCGAGCCGGAAAAGCTCTCCTCAGGTCAAGAACGCAGGCAGAAAGCCTGCGTTCTTGTCATGTCCAGAGCCTGTCAACAAATGTCACATCGAGGTTGCGAATGCCCAGGTGTGGCAGGGGGGCGCACAAGCAAACCCCTGTGATCTCGCATATTGCAGCCTCTCCCTGTCGGTGAACTGAGAAAAAATTGTGCGTCAACTCTCCATTCGACCCCTCGCGAGGGCTATACATGACTTGACTCACAGTCCTTGGGCTGACGAGTCACCCCACCCCCCCACCGCCGGAGCCCCACGCCCCGGTCGCTCAGAGGAGACACCGATTCTCATGAAGCGCACCACCCTCACCGTCGCCTTCGCTGCGGCCTGCTCCTTCTCGCTCGTCCCCGCCGTCGCTCAGAGCGCCTCCGCCGACTCCCCGGCGACGCGGCAGGCGTCGTTCCAGTCGGCATCGGCGCATTCGAGCCTCGTCGGCTCCGCGCAGTCGCAGTCGGCGGCGCTCGTCAAGGCCGTCGGTCTCAGCGCCGACAACGCCTTCAAGATCAAGGACGTGCTCAAGGACACCGACGGCTCGACGCACGTGCGCGTCGACCGCGCCTTCAAGGGCATCCCCGTCGTCGGTGGCGACCTCGTCATCCACCGTGACGCCTCCGGCAAGGTCACCGGCCACGACGGCATGTTCGACGGCGCCATCACCGTCGACACCGCACCCGCCATCCCCAAGGCCACCGGTGAGGCCAAGGGCCTCGCGGCCGCCAAGGCCCACAAGAAGAGCGAGGGGCTCGATGCGGCCAAGGGCGCGGGCAGCACTCTCGTCATTCGTGTCGACGAGGCCGGCAAGCAGCAGCTCGCCTACATGGTGAAGACGACCGGCATGCAGAAGGACCGCACGCCGTCGCGCGTCCGCTCGTTCATCAACGCCGACACCGGCGCCGTCATCTCCTCGTTCGACGAGATCGCCCACGCCACGGGCAACGGCATCTACGACAAGAACGTCACGCTCACCACCTCCGGCTCGAGCGGTTCGTACAAGCTGAGCAACCCGAACACGGGCAACTACACGACCGACTCGAACAACCAGAAGATCAACGGCACGACGATGACGGACGCCGACAACGTCTGGGGCGACGGGTCGAACTCGAACCGTCAGAGCGCCGGCGTCGACGCGCAGTACGGTGCGGACACGACGTTCGACTACTACAAGAGCGTCATGGGCCGCAACGGCATCTGGAACAACGGCAACGGTGCGCGCAGCCGCGTCCACTACGACAACAACTACGTCAACGCGTTCTGGGACGGCACTCAGATGACGTACGGCGACGGTGACCGTAATGCGAACCCGCTGACGGAGCTCGACGTCGCCGGCCACGAGATGAGTCACGGCGTCACGGAGAACACGGCCGGTCTCGACTACTCGGGCGACGCCGGTGGCCTCAACGAGGCGACATCCGACATCTTCGGCACGGGCGTGGAGTGGTACGCGAACCTGGCCTCCGACAAGCCGGACTTCCTGCTCGGCGAGGAGATCGACATCAACGGTGACGGCACGCCGCTGCGCTACATGGACAAGCCGAGCAAGGACGGTGCGAGCTACGACTGCTACTCCTCGTCCGTCGGCAGCGCCGACCCGCACTACTCGTCGGGCCCGCTCAACCACTGGTACTTCCTCGCCTCGAACGGTTCGGGCGCGAAGACGATCAACGGTGTCTCCTACAACAGCTCCACCTGCGACAGCTCATCGGTGACGGGCGCCGGCCGCGCCGACATCGAGAAGGTCTGGTACCGCACGCTGTCGACGAAGCTGACGTCGACGTCGAACTACAAGGCTGCTCGTGAGGGCGCCATCAAGTCGGCCGTCGAGCTGTACGGCGGTTCGAGCCAGGTCTGCAAGTCGGTCGAGAGCGCGTTCAACGCGATCAACGTCCCCAAGGGCACCGCTGCGTGCTCGACGTCGACGGACCCGACCCCGACCCCGACGCCCACCCCGGCGCCCGGCACCAACGCGGTGACGAACGGTGACTTCGAAGCGGGTCAGACGGGCTGGACGGGCACGGACGGCCCCATCACGAACAACGCGCGCCAGGCCGCGCACGGCGGTTCGTGGAAGATGTGGCTCGGCGGCAACGGCTCGACGAGCACCGAGTACGAACAGCAGTCGGTGAAGGTGCCGGCGAGCGGCAAGCTGACGTACTACGTGCACGTCGACACGGCCGAGACGACGCGTTCCACGAAGTACGACACCGCGAAGGTCCAGGTCATCAACGGCACGACGACGAGCACGGTGTCGACCTTCTCGAACCTCGACGCGGCGAGCGGTTATGTCGCGAAGACGGTCGACCTGTCGGCCTTCGCCGGCAAGACGGTGACGCTCAAGTTCACCGCGTCGGAGGACTCGGTCTCGCAGACGTCGTTCGTCTTCGACGACGTGGTCGTGAAGTGACGGCGCGCTGACGTCACCTCGACCTCACGTCAGGGGCCGTTGACCGGGCACTGACGACGACGCCGGTGGGTGC
>NZ_AEIQ01000024.1:0-9290 GCF_000152185.1 Dermacoccus sp. Ellin185
CCTCGACGTCATCATCGTCGTCGCCTCCTCGACGTCATCATCGTCGTCGCCTCCTCGACGTCATCATCGTCGTCGCCTCCTCGACGTCATCATCGTCGTCGCCTCCTCGACGTCATCATCGTCGTCGCCTCCTCGACGTCATCATCGTCGTCGCCTCCTCGACGTCATCATCGTCGTCGCCTCCGCGACGTCATCATCGTCGTCGCCTCCTCGACGGTGGCCTCCTGATGCTCGCCATGATCGATCCTTCGAGAGGCAATGACGTTTCGTCGTCATCCTGGCAGGTCAGGTCCAGCAGCACCATGCCCCTCAGCACATTCACGGCCGACTCGGGCGGCGCGTCAGCGGCTCCCGCGAGGACGTCGACAGGGTGACGACAGGGCGCCGTCATGGTGACGACATGGTGATGCCATCGACACGTTCGGGCGATATGTACGAGAAATCGCAAAACGTGTACATGTCAGGGTGCTCAGGCGCGTACGCTCGTCCTCATGTGGACCGGCCCCGACGTTCCGTACCAGGATCTGCCGCCTCTTCCTCCCTCGACGCAGGTCGAGACGCCGGCGGTGCTCAAGGAGGTCGTCGCCGCCAGTCGAGCCCTCGCCGCCCTGGATCAAGCGGTCCGGCGCCTGCCGGACCCGACGATGCTCGTTCACCTGCTCCCGGTTCTCGAGGCGCAGGCCTCGAGCGAGATCGAGAACGTCGTGACCACGAACGACGAGCTGTTCCGCGCTGCCGCGGACATGCCGGACACCAGGACGTCCCCGGCGGTCAAGGAGGCCCTGCGCTACCGCCGTGCCCTGTGGGTCGGGTTCGACTCGCTGCAGACGCGCCCCCTGACGTCAGGAACAGCACTCGAGATCTGCAGCGAGCTGCAGGGCCGAACCGCCACTCTGCGCAATCAACCGGGGACCTATATCGGCAACCCCGTCAACCGTGAACGCATCTACACGCCGCCCGAGGGTGCAGACGTCATCGCCGAGCATCTGTCCGGGTGGGAACGCTTCCTGCACGCCGACTCGGGGTTCGACCCGCTCGTCGTGATGGCGATGCAGCACTACCAGTTCGAGGCGATCCACCCGTTCTTCGACGGCAACGGACGCACCGGTCGCGTGATCAACCTCCTGCTCCTCGTCGAGAAGGGGCTGCTCGAGCAGCCGGTGCTGTACCTGTCGGGCCACATCGTTCGTACGAAGGACGAGTACTACTCCCGCCTCCGCGCCGTCACCGCCCAGGATGACTGGCAGGGCTGGATCCTCTACATGGTGGGTGCGGTCGGCGCCACCGCTCGATGGACGCTCTCGCTCGTCGAGGTCATCGAAGGGCTGCGCCGGGAAGCGGAGGACGCGATCCGCCGGCATCTCCCGGCGCAGGCACCCGCGTCAGACCTCGCGCGGGTGCTGTTCGCGCAGCCGTACGTCCGCATCGAGGCGATCGTCGACGCAGGCTTGGCCAAGCGTCAAACCGCTTCGAAGTGGCTCTCCGTCCTGGCGCAGCACGATGTTCTCGAGCGCCAGCAACTCGGACGCAGCGTCGTCTACCTCAATCGCGCGCTCCTCGACACGCTGGCCGAGGCAACCGATCGCTGATCCGCCGACGTCGGAGCCTTCGCGGTGACGACATGGTGATGCCATCGACACGTTCGGGCGATGTGTACGAGAAGCCGCAAAACGTGTACATGTCCGGCTCATCGCACTCACCGCGTGGGGTGGGTGCGGGACGTGGGGAGCACCGCGTCGGCTGTCGCGACGACACCGCTACGGGCGCGGCGCGGTGCCGTGCCCCCCGACGTCGAGTAGGTCGTCGACGCTCGCGGCGATGGTCGTCGCGTCGACGAGCTGCGTCGAGACGGGCGGCAGGTCGTGGATGAGGCGCGCGAGGCGTGACGCCATCGCGTCGGCGTCGAGGTGAGCGAGCGGATCGTGCGTCCAGCACGCCGCGAGGGTCACGTACGTGGCCGAACCGAGGCTCGCCTCGAGCTCGCTCCACGACCCGAGCACGCGCGGCAGGTCGCGCTGTGCTATCTGCAGGACGTGCGCGGCCTCGAGCTGCTCGAAGACGAGGTCGCGCCGCGCGCTGACGCCCCGCTCGGAGTTGTGCTCACCGTCGGCCAGGAGCAGCAGCACCCGCTCGAGGGCGCGCAGGGCGCGACGGAACTGACGACGCACGAGCAGCACGGGCAGACGACGCCCGAACGCCCACAGCACGAACAGGCAGATGACGCACGACAGGGCCGTCTCGAAGATGCGATCGAGCATCAACTCACCGATCGGCTTGTGCGCCGTGCCCGCCGACGCCACGAGCAGCGCCATCGGCGTGATGAACATCGACCCGAGCGCGTAGTTGCGCACGACCGTCCACTGCAGCAGGTACACGCACGTCAGCGCGACGACGATGACCCACCACCCGCTGGGATGCGTGAGGCTGACGAGGAAGAACAACCCGACACCGATGACGGTGCCGACGAAGCGGTGCGCCGCTCGATGCGTCAAGGTCAGCCGGTCGCCGCCGAGGGAGATGAGGAGCGCCGTCGTCATGACCGCCCAGTACGGATGCGTGACGCCGAGCGCGTACGCGAGCACGCACGTCAGCAGCACCGCGAGCGCGGCGCGCCGCGCGATCAGCGCAGGCAAGGACGAGCGCGACAACCCCCAGCGCAGCAGGTAGCGCCGCGGTGGGCGTCCGAGGTAGCGCGCCTGCGCCATGACGGGGACGGCGATCACGGCCCCGGGCAGTCGCGTCGCGGCGGTGCGCTGGACGACTTCGATGTGCAACCGGCGCAGGCGCTTCGTCAGCTCGCGCCAGTGCGGGTCGGGGTGACGGCGGCCTGTCGCCGCGCTCAACGCCCACGCCGCGGAGAAGATCGACGCGTACGCCGTGTCCCGCAGGCGGCCCGTCTCGACGAAATCGCCGTCCGGGTCTGACTCGAAGTACGCGTCACACGCCTCCTGCGCCTCGTCGACGGCTTGATCCTCCGGTTCGTGACGCTGCGGGTACTGCAGCGCGAGGCTCAGCACGCTCGACATCACGGCGCCACAGCCTGCTGCCAGCAGGAACCGGCTGCCGGGCACGCCGACCGTAGGCAGATACGTGCCGATGGCCGGGCCGATCGTCAGAAAGACAGGGCCAGGCGGGTCGCCGACGAGCGCGTGGTACAGAAGCACACTGACGCCGGCGATCGCCGTCAGCGCGACCGTCGTGAGCACCGCATGTCCTGCGACGCTCACCCCGATCGTCAACGCCGCGACGTACGCGAGCGTCATGCACGCGAGGATGGTGACGCGGTGACGCCACGTCCGCTTGACGCTGACGGTGCACAAGAACGTGCCCGTCAACCCGAGCAGACCGAGCTGTGGGCCGAGGACGAACGACAACGCCAGCACCGTCAGCGTCACGCACGTCGTGATGTGTGCCGCCGTCTTCCAGCGCCCCGGCGCGGGCTTGACCTCGACGAACGTCTGCAGCTCGTCCGCGAGGCGCGCCTTCGTCACCCCGCGACGACGGGCAGCGCGACGCACCTGCGGCGGCGCGAGCATCATCGTGAGGCGGGGCATGCCTCTATTGTGAACCTGGCCACCGGCAACCCCGGAAACCTGGGCCTTTCGCCTCCACATGCACACGGGTGCTCGTCGCCGCGGCAGTGGCATGGCGTCGTGTTCATGAATTCAGGGACAGAACATGAGAGTCAAGGAACCCGCGGCAGCGGGCACGAAACCGCGCGCCTATGCGGTGCGTTGCCGGTGGCTGCCGTGGAGCCCCCGGGCTCACCGGTGGGCCGGGCAGCTCCTCAGTGCATCCCCCGGCGGTGATGACCTGATCTCGGCGGTGATCTTCGCCATCGTGCTCGTCCCGCTCATCGTCGTCCTGGTCTACCTCATCGGCGAGCTGGCTCTGCTGTTGCTCCTGGTTCCGCTGCTGGCATTGACCCGTTTCGTGTTTCGTCGCCCCTGGGCCGTCTGTGTGAGTCGACGTGGCCGGGTGCTTCACGAGGAGCGGTGCCCCACGTTCAGCGCCGCCCGAACGCGTCGGGGCGACCTCGCACAGGCGGTGGGAACCGGCACCTGGCGCGAGCTACCGCGTCAGCACTGAGGCGCGCGCGACGAAGCACCTCGACGTCAACCCCGCGCCAGGCGCTCCCACCTCGCGATCCATGTGGACGCGCACGACGTCAGCCGCGAGCCAGCCGCTCCTCGACGTAGTCGAGCCAGCGCAGCTCGGCCTCGTCGGCGAAGATGAGCGATTCGAGGACGAGCTCGTCAGGCGTCGGAGCGCTCGGCGCGCCCGGTGTGCGGCGCGGTTTCGACCGGTTGAGCTCGCGCAGGTGCCGCATCGTCGCGGTGCGTTGCGTCGAGACGAGCGCACGCACGTCGACGCCCGGCATCGTGACGGCGAGCGCCAACTTGATGGCGAGTTCGTTGCGCGGCGTCACGTCGCGCGGGACGGCCTGGGCCCACCACGAATCCACTTCACCGCGCCCCGCCTCGGTGAGGCGATACGGAATGCGGCCCTCGTCGTCGGCCGCGCCCGCGCCCTCGACGAGGCCGTCGCGCTCGAGGCGCCCGAGCGTCGTGTAGACCTGGCCGATGTTGAGGGGCCACTGCCCACCCGTGCGTGCCTCGAACTCGGAGCGCAGCTGCGCGCCGTACATCTCCTGCGACGCGAGCAGCGCGAGCAGGCCGTTACGAACGCTCACGTCAGCCCCCTTCGCGACGTCGCGGTGAACGATGAACGTTCAACGGTACGACGCGGCGCGCCCACCCACCGAACCCACCGAACCCGCCGAACCCGGCGCGAGTCGCGCATGACGCTCACCGCTCGCGCCTCGTCAGCACCGGCTTGCGGCGTGCGAACAGCATCGACACGAGCGCTGCGACGAGTGGCACCGCGATGAGCATGATCGCGAGCGACCACCATGGGATCGCGTACGTGCCGCCGCTGAGCTGGTGCGTCCGCTCGTCCATCATGTGGTTCGTCGAGGCCCGCGCCAGGATGAGCCCCGGCGCGATGCCGACGGCGATGCCGATGAGCGCACCGATGACGCCGATCGCCGCCGCGTGCGCGCCGACGATGCGCCGCCGCATCCCCGTGGGCGCCCCGACGGTCGCGAGCGTCGCGGCATCGGCCTGCGATTCGGCGTCGTTGAGCAGCGTCGACACGATCGTCGTGAGCAGGACGACGAACGCGAGCGCCGCCGTCATGATGCCGAGGATGACGAGGATCGGGCTCGAGTAGCCCCGCTCCACCATCAACGGCATGTCGATCGGGGAGGCGGCCTTGAGCTGACCTTCGAGCTTCTTGCTCACCCCACCCTCGGGTGCGACGGTGATCGCCGCGAGATGGGCCGTCATGTGATGCTTCGCGAGCGTTTCGCGCGTCGCGATGAGCGAGTTCGGCGTCGAACCAGCGAGCTTGAACGCGGCGTCGAACGACACGGGGCGTGCCGGCACCGTCAGGGGCGAGCAGGATGCGACGGTCGCCTCCGGCAGTTCGGCGTTCTTCCACTGCACCGCGGCCAGCGTGACCTTGCCGTCGTTGATCGTCGTGGCGCTCGACTGGGGGCCCCATCCCGCGACGCCCAGGCTGTCGTTCGTCGATGGCCCGACGTGGAGGAACTCACCTCGCTTCAGAGCATCTCGCGTCGCGGCATCGAGGCCC
This sequence comes from Dermacoccus sp. Ellin185, assembly GCF_000152185.1. NCBI lineage: Bacteria > Bacillati > Actinomycetota > Actinomycetes > Micrococcales > Dermacoccaceae > Dermacoccus > Dermacoccus sp. Ellin185. The sequence continues at coordinate 5,656 of NZ_AEIQ01000024.1, forward strand.
ATGAGCTTCATGCCGGCCTCGTCGACGCCGAGCATGCTGACGGCCGCGGCGGCGGCGTCCTGACCGGAGCTCTTCGCCGGGCACTTCCCTGCGAGATAGCGGGGCATGAAGTCTCCGGCGCCCACTGTCCACGCACCCGCGGCGCCGGGGACGATCTTGCGGATCGCCGCGATGGCTGTGTTGTCGTCCGCCTCACTGGTCCGCGAGCCGGGAGAGCTCGAGACGAACGCCGCCTCACCCATCGGCATCGACGGGGTGTACGTCTTGGCGAGGTACGCGTCCTCGCTCGCGCCGTAGACGCTGACGCCCGTGCACACGGCGACGGTGGCGAGCACCGCGCCGATCGACGCCGTCGCCCGCGTGCGCTGACGGCTGACCTCACGCACCGCGATGCGCGGCGTCAGGGGCAGGTGACCGGCGAGCTTGCCGGTCACCATGAGCACGTACGGCACCGCGAGCACCGCGCCGCCGAAGAACAGCGGCACGCCGATGTACGCAAGGGCGGTCTGCCCCTCCTCACTCATCGACGACCCGTCGCCCCCTCGCTGCGTCGCGAAGAACAGGCACAGCGTGCCGGCCGCGACGGCGATGACGCCGATCGTCGGCAGTCGACGCTTGACGACACGCGCCGACACCTGCCCGCGCAGGGCCTGCAGAAGGTTGGTACGACCCGCAGCCCGCGCGGGCACCCACGCGGCGATGAGCGCGGCGAGCGTCGAGACGACGACGAGGCCGACGATCCAGCTGAATCGGATGTCGGTAGGCGCATCGAGGGTCGTCACCTGCCGGCAGGCGATCTTCGCGGCGACGACACCGAGCGCGGTGCCGAGGACGGCACTGACGAGCGCGGTCAGCGCACCGAGGATCATCGCGTTGGCCAGGACGATGCGGCGCAGGACGGCGCGGGTGCCGCCGTTCGCCGCGACGAGCCCGAGGCTGCGACGCTGACGCGTCGCGCCGGCCGCGAACGCCGGGCCGGCGAGCAGTGCCGTCACGGCGACGAAGGCCATCGTCGCGACGGCGATGGCGAAGGCCATGCTCGAATCGCCCGTCGTAGCCACGTCATAGGCGCTCGCCTGCGCGGACACGTTGTCGCGGGTCGTCAGGTCGAGGCCGAATCGGTGCCACTGCTCGACGTCAGCGGCCGAGAACGTGCGCGTGTCGTCGAGGAGGAACCCCGGTGACGAGCTCGGCTTGTACCCCGTCGGCACCGGCCCGACGGCGGCGACATCCGCGAACGGCGTCGTCACGGTGCCGACGATGGTGACGTGCACCGTCTTGCTGTCGGACGGGTTTCCGGAGTCAGAGCGCGCCTGCATCGGCCCCTCGGTCGGCAACCCCATGTTCTTGCCGTACTCGGTGACGGCGACCTCACCCGGCTTCGACGGCAGGCGCCCCGAGACGAGAGTGGCCTTGCGTGCGAGCAGGGGCGAGGTGGCGTCGGTCAGCATGACGGTGCCCCACGTCGACGTGAACCCACCCGACGTCGTCTCCTGCGTGGCGGCGAACACGAAACCTTCCTGGTGGGCCTCGAGCGCGGCAACGCCCGCCTGATCGCTCACCTCAGCAGCCGTCGGAGGCTTCGATGTCGTGACGGCGCGTCCGGCTGCCGGCATCGGTACGCCCGGTTTCTCGGCGGACACCGTGACGAGGCCACCGAGCCCTTCCACGGCGCGGGCGCGTTCTTCGTCAGGGCTGATCTCGAACGTCGAGATGAAGGCGAGCATCGTCGCCAGGGCCATGACGGGCAGCAGGATGAGCAGCGCAGCGAGCGCCGAGCGGGCCTTGTAACGCATGATGTCGCGCCACGCGAGGCGCAGCGGCAGCCGCCATCCGGCGAGGGGGGAGGCCATCTCAACGACCCTCTGCGCGCGAGGCGTCCGACGCCGATGAGTTGCGCGACCCACGACTGGCAGGTGCGGCCAGGTGCGAGATCGCCGGACGCGACGCGCGCGTCGCGCCGGCCGTCCGCACCGCCATGACGAGCGCAACGGCGATGATGCCGACGAGCAGGACGACGAGCGCCGGCGTCGACAGGAACACGCCCTCGAGCGCCGGCCCGTGCGTCGCATCGAGCCACGATTCGGCCGGTTTCGTCGTCACGTGCGACGGGGGCGAGCCCTGCACCCACGTGTGCACGCTGACGACGGCGAGCTCCTGCACCCGGGACAGGTGGTCGGACGCGGTGATCATGCCCGGCCCTCCGTCGTTGCTGATGTCACACTCGTCGCACCGTGCGAGCGGGTGACGGCGCTCGCCCCGAACGGCTCGGGTTCGTCGCCGACGATGCCGACGACGGCGCCGTCACGCAGGTTGACGATGCGGTCGGCCCACGACGCGTGCCGCGAGTCGTGCGTGACGAGCAGGACGGCGGCGCCCGCGTCGCAGCGCTGACGCAGCACCATGAGCACCTCCTCACCCGTGACTGAGTCGAGCGCGCCCGTCGGTTCGTCGGCGAGCACGACGCGGCGCTCGCCGACGAGGGAGCGCGCGATCGCGACGCGCTGCTGCTGGCCGCCCGACATCTCCTCGGGGTAGCGGTCGGCGAGGTCGGCCAGGCCGACGGCGTCGAGCGCCTCGAAGCCGGCCGCGCGGGCGGCGCGCAGGCCCATGCCGTCGAGTTCGAGGGGGAGCGAGGCGTTCTCGACCGCCGTCAGCGCCGGGACGAGGTTGAGGTCCTGGAAGACGAACCCGACGCTGCGTCGGCGCAGACTCGCCATCTCCTTCTGGCCGACGCCGACGATGCTCGCACCGCCGATGCGCACATCGCCGCTCGTCGGCGCGTCGAGGCCCCCGGCCATGTTGAGCAACGTCGACTTGCCCGAACCGCTCGGGCCCATCACGGCCACGAGTTCGCCCGGGTACAGCGCGAGGCTGATGTCCTTCAACGCGTGCACGTCACCCGCGGGTGAGGGGTGCACCTTGCTCACGCCGTCGAGCTCGAGGGCTGGTTGCGTCATCGTTCATTTCCCTTCGTGAGGCCTGACGTGCGCCGCCGACGATGTGTCGACGGCGCACGTCACGCTCCCGTTCCCTTACCGCATACGCAGTATGCATACCCGGTATTCACATGTATACCGGGTATGTGGGTGCTGTGGGGGAATGACGCGCCGGTGGGTGTGTCGGGCGTGTCGGGTGAGGCGCGCCGCGCGGCATGTGCCGGGGGTGTCGTAGCACGTCGAGGCTTGGGGCCGGCGGGCGACGGGGCGTCGGGGTGCGCCATGACCGTGCCGCAGATGGTGCGAAACCACGCGCAGCGCGCCGAACGTCGCGCGCGTTTCGAGGCGGAAGCCCAGCTCGCTGAGCGTCTGAGCAAGGCCCGTACACCCCGCCAGAAGCGACGCGAGCTCGCCCGCGTGAATGGCGAGGCGAAGCGCGCACGCAGCGGCGATCAAGAAGGCGGCACAGTGGGCCGGCGTGAGTGATCGTCAGGCGCAGCGATGGGCCAAGACTGCCGATCGCGACGGCAACCCTATGCCGCTCGCGAAAGCCTCACCGGTCGTAGAGAAGCGCCGCACCGCCGTGCAGCGTGGCATGGGAGGTGCGCGGAAAGTCCAGGCGGACCGCATGGCAGCGATGCGCCATTTCACCATCCCAGGCACGGTGAAGGTCGAGATCGACACGGGCGGTAAAGC
>NZ_AEIQ01000023.1:0-745 GCF_000152185.1 Dermacoccus sp. Ellin185
CAGCTTATCATCGATAAGCTTGGAGAGGTGGTTTTTTCGTTTCTGGTACCGAAGCTTACGACGAAGCTAATGATCTCAAGAAAAAACTAACAAACATCAATTACTTTTGTAATCGTTTGTTTTTTATCAAAATTCTGAAATAAGGGCATTTACCATTTATAGACAAATCTTTTTCATCAACACCCTTTCTAAATTTTATTAACTCAAATTGCTCAGGGTTAAACTTATGCAAGAATGTGATAGGAACCCCCATAACCCCATTGTAATCTAATGGAATATCCTTTGTTTTGTTTACATTTATAGCATCATAATTATCATATTTTGGATATGAACTTTCATTCCCAAAATATTTTCTTGTAAGAGGCAAGTCTTTATGCCTAATAAAGACATCTAGGTTAGTTAGCCATAAGCAGTTGTTTGGCGAGATAATTCTATTACCATTAGAATCAATTCTCGCCTCAGTACCATATAATTCATAATGCTCTGGAACAATAAATCCAGAAACACCTCTCCCGAGATGAACCCCAAGCCAAATCTTATTTTCCTTAATTAGATTAAACACCTCTTTAAATGTTATTGAATTAACATTAGCAATTATAAGGAATTTCTTATCATACTTAATTAGTTGATCAAGATACTCTCTAAATAACGAGAATGGAGGATTCGTAACAACAATATCTGATTTTTTTAGCAGATCAATGCTCTCCGAACTGCGAAAATCGCCATCGCCACAGAAAGAAGAAAC
>NZ_AEIQ01000022.1:0-2200 GCF_000152185.1 Dermacoccus sp. Ellin185
CACCCTCGTTCGTGAAGAGCCATGTTCCGTCAGCGCACGCCATTCGGGGGTGTTGCGCCGTGCAACATGAAACGCCCAGGGTTGGGAGTTGCCTGCGGAGGGCGCCCATCGCGCAGCCTCCAGGAGTACGTCAGCGTCTTGGTCACTGAGGTGGTGTGCAGGATCGAAAGCGCGAGGGCTCCATCGTTCGCGCAGGACTGGTAGCAGTTCGCTGGACACCGCCTCATCCAAGCACTCGATGGAAACCCGCCCTCGACGTGTAGCTCAAACGAAGGGTTTTGCGCTCTTCCACCAGCCTGCGGCGACCTCGACGGGTGCGCACAATTACTCATCCCATGCGACCGGTCGAGCTGGTGGGATGAGCAGCATGAACACCTTCTCCTCAGCGCTGTTTCGCGCTGTCGTCGCAGCCGGCGCACCCGTGGCCATCTTCTGGGCTCTCGACTCGCGCTTGAACCCCGAGCAAGGACCGGACATTGGTGGCGGGTTCTTCATGCTCCTGGCGCTGTTCGCTATCCCACTGGTGTGGGCTTGGTTCGATGGCCGTCGTCATGTGCTGCGCTCGACTCTTACAGTCTGGATCGTGGCTGCCGCGCTGGTGTCTCTCGCCGGTGTTGTCCGGTTCATGACCAGTGGTGGTTTCAGCGTTGCCGACACGGGCGAGGCCATCTTCCTCGCAGTCTTCCTCGCCATGCCGTTCCTGGCTGGCGGATGCGTCGGCGCTCTCCTCGGTGGCGCTACATCTCACCGGCGCGCCTGACGTGATGAAGTGCTGCGCCCGGACTGGCCCGGCTTCACCTAGGCCCTGAAGCCCTACGCCGCTCGACCTCACTCACGTGGTGCTCAAACGAAGGTTTTTGCAACAGCCGAGGACTGCGGCTGACCGATTGGTGCGAAGCCGCCGACCCGAGCGCCCGAGTGTGCCGATAGGGCCATCCCTAGATTCCCCTTGTCCGAGAGTGTGCATCTGAGGGGGTTCCTACTTGCGTGGGGTGGGGTACACCCTGCCCTCGGCGAGTGTGCATGCACACCGCCTACCCCAGATGCAGACTGCGGCCGGTATGGATGGTGCACAAACCTTCGTTTGAGCTACCGACCCGTGAATACGGAAGTTCCGTCTTGGAGCGCTTCTTTTTGGGCAGTACGTGGATGCTGGCGCTCACCAGCGGAGTTGATCGGTGACGGAGCTGCGGGAATGCCAGGCCTCTTTGCCGCGGCGTTGGGTGATGACGAGCCCGGTTTTGTTGAGGATGTGCAGGTGATGTGATGCGGTGGCAGGGCTGATGTCGAGGGCTGAGGCGATGTCAGTGGTGCGGGCGGGGACCCGCAGGTGGTCGAGGATGCGAGCCCGGGTGGTACCGATGAGTGCGGCGGTGGTTCGAGCTGGGTCTTGGTGCGTCGTGGTGGCCGCGTTCCTCGCGGGGTAGTAGATGGTTGGAGTCCATGGCGGGTCGGTAGTAATGGCTCCGTGGGGCCATCCCAGAACGGTGGGGACGAGGCGCAGGCCGCGCCCCCGACAGTCGGTCTCGACGGCGAAGCGACTATCCGTGCGTAGAAGGGCGGTCTCGTGCCAATGCAGCCTTGGGTCGAGGTCTTCGACGACTGCTTCTAAGCCGCGGTGAGCGAGGGAGCGTGCGCGAGTGGCGATGTCAGATTCGAGCACAGATCGCATGCGCGGCCAATGTGCATGCATGCCGAGATCCCAGAACATTTCCCACGCGTGCGCGATCTGTGTCCGCGCAAGTTCAGGGTCAGCGAGCCAGTTGGCCGGGATGCGCCTCCCCTCGCCAGCGGCTTGTCGTAGCTCGGCGTCGATGATGTCCAGGGACGTGCCTCTGGTTGCCGTCAAGAGGCGGTCGGGGGTTGTGGCTTCGGGTTGAGCGAGGAAGTCAGGCGTGTAACCGCGCCCACCTGCCAGCGGGGCCAGGATGCGCAGACACTCCGCTGGGGTGTCGCGGCGGATTCTTTCGATCAGCGCCCGATGCAGCGGCACGGACTGGCGGGCAGTTAAGCGTCGGACGGCGCGGGTTCCCTCGATGCCAGGTGCGATCGCGAATCTGATGCTGACGAGCTCGGGAGTGCCCAAGATGAAGCGGTCAGTGCCCACGGGTCACTATAAGCACGCATTCATTTTGAACCTGCTCAAAGTGTTGTGCCCCGTCGGTCCCTGACGGTGAGACTGAATCGCCCCGGGTTTGTT
>NZ_AEIQ01000021.1:0-4100 GCF_000152185.1 Dermacoccus sp. Ellin185
CAAACCCAGGGCGCTTCAGACCTCACAGCATGGCTGGCCAGTCGTGGTCACCCCGTTTCCGCACCAGTTCCCTCCCATGCGGGTAAGGCGCAGATCGTTGTTGATGGTGCCTCTCTCAATGTGCAGCGCGTCATGCCGGGCTACCACCTTGATGTCACTGATGGCGGGCAGGTTCACCAGGCCGGAGTCACCCTCGCCCGTCTCCACGCCGACCTCAGGGCCTACCCGCAAGCCCAATACATGTCTGACGTGCCGCGGCCTACGCGATCGGCGCACGCGTTGATTTCCTCCTGGCTGGAGTCTGATCTTTCAAACCTCCCGCAAGCCCCCCTCGATGCACTTCGGGCCCACCTGGCCGCTGCGTCCACAACCCCCATGGACGTCCAACTCGTCCACGGCGACTTTCGCGCCGCGAACGTCCTGACGCGGGGCGCGCAGGTCATAGCTGTTCTCGACTTCGAAGAGATGCGATTCGACTCTCCCGTTGGAGAACTCGCCCGATCAGCGGTAATGCTGGGCACCCTGTTCCATGACTGGGGCCCCGTCTCACCACAGGTGCATGAGGCTCTCCTGGAGGGCTACGAGAGTGTTCACCCGTTGAGTGGTCCGCAACGGAGCTGGTGGCATCCCCTCGTGTTGTGGTGGTCACTCCTGATGGTGCCTACGTCAGGCGATGATCCCACCGGTTGGGGTAGAGCCGCCGAACGAGTGGCTCATGCACTGAACTCGGTGGAAGAGCGATGACGAGGCATTCACGAAACGATGAACCCCTCGACATCGCACGGCTTCCCGTAGGGCTGCGCGCTACTTTCGCCGAGCTTCTCAACGGGGGACGTGTCACCGTCGTCGAACAGGGCAGAGTGCTTGGCCGTCTTGTCTTCGAACCCAGGGTGCTCGAGGGTTTCCTGATCACGCCCCCTGCGGGTTCGGAGCAGACTCCTCAGCCTCCGCGCGACGACATCTGTGTTGTCGCAACAGCCATGCCCTTGTCCGAGGCTGCCCGATCGACGCTCTCCGAGGGCCTGGGCGAGCACTACATCGTGCTCGACCTCATCGATGCACCCCCCACCGCCGATGTCGTACTGACGCAGCCCATCAGCCCGCAGTTACTCAACAAGCTCCAAGCGGACTACCCGGCCGCTCGTATCATCGTCACCGAGATCGATGATGAAGAAGCAGGCGTCTCCTACTCAGGCCCTGTCAGCAGAGTTCTCAACGCCGGAGCGACCGCCTACCTGCCTCCCCGCCCGCTGGACCAAGTTGCGCAGAACGTCCGCACCCACCTCGAGCAAACCCCTCGGCCAGTCCTGGATGCGCCGGCACGGACACCCCAACATGAGCTCGGAGCGTCAGGGGATCAATAGCCGCCGAGTGTCGCAAAAACGGTGGCGAGTTCAACCGGTCAACGCACCACCACCGATAGGGGATCGTGGGTGTCATGGCCGGGTTGTCGAACGAACAGCAGGAGAACGTCTGGGCGTTGTGGGCGGGGCCCTGCGGTCCAAGGAGAGAAGCGGCAACTCCCCCTAGCGCTCCAGTGCGCATGGCACCGAGCTTGTTGCCGACGTGGACCGCCGCGATGTCCCCAGAGGACGCGTCGTGCACGGCAACGATTTGCTGCCCGGCGGTCGTGGGCAGCGTGTCGTAGACGCGATAGCCGTAATGGGTCGCGGTTTGCCCGGCGGTCATGACGATCTTGCCGGACACCAGGGACGCATGAACCCGAGGCGGGCTCGAAAGCGCACCGCTAGCCCGCAGCTGCAGAGCTTCCAGCATCCAGGCCACCGCATCGCCTGGGGCAACGCTGTCGAGGTCGCCATCAGTCAGGAGAAGGGTCATGACTCCACCCAACCACTCACCTGCGTTTTGCCTGTCGCACAAACGAAGGTTTGTGCACACCTCAGACAACCCACCCGCCTCGAACGCCACGATCTGTTGAGACGATGAGCGGCTGCACTGGGGCCACCCTCTTCTAGAGTGAGCAGGTGGCCGCCGCGCGGTGCCCCGGAGCTGCCACACGTCCTCGCCCCGACGAGCCCTCCTCAGCTCTCACGTGGGTGGCCATCGTCATCACACTCGGTATTGCTTTGGCCCTCGTGGCCATCTTCGGTGGACCCAAGGACGCATGTCGTGCACGGTGAGACCTCTGCCGGCCTCACCTGCACCGGCAGCAGCCCCACTGACTTTCCTGACACATCGGGCCAGGTGATCAAAACGCGCACCGCGGCCGAGGCGGCGGCTGCGGAGGAATGACGCGCCACCTGGCCCAGGTGAGGTCATGCCCGCGCGGGTTTGTTGAACGATGATCAGCGGCCCGGTGAGGGTGGGGTCCTCATCAACCGGACAACGTCAGCGATCTCGGTGGGACAGGCCGCGTCGCTGGAACAAAGCGCCCGGTACACATGCCTACCCTCGGCGGTGAGGACATCGACGATCACGCCGTCCTCACCGGTGGCCTCACCGCACACGGCGCACCGGGCGGTGTCCGGGCTGCCCGCCTCGGACACGGGACGCAGCCACACGTTCCTCACCATGACGTGATTATGCCTCGTGTCCGGACCGAGCGCCGGATGAGTGCACTATTCCAGTCGATCTTTACGACAGCGGCCTTCGAGGCGGCAGGGCACCTCACCCCCTGCTTCCTCCCCCCTCCTCTCCTCACGCTGTGAGCATGCCGGTCGTAGCTCACACGAAGGTTTGTGCACCATCCACTCCGTGCCGTGGCGTGCATCTGGGGTGGGTGATATGCATGCACACTCGCCGCGCGTGGGGGTGTACCTCAGGTGGCCACCCTTGCTACGCGCGTAGCAAGGGTGGCGAACGCTCGCTGGTGCATGGTTCAGGCGTACCGGCCGCGGCCGCGCTTGCTGGCCATGGTGGCTTTCTTCCACTCCTTGCGCTGCTCAGCGGCTTTGGCAGGGTCATGGCGACGCTCTTGGTAGCCCTGTGCCCGTCCGATCGCGAGCCAGGAAGTGAGCCGGCGTTCGTCCAGCTCGCCTGCCGCGATCGCTTTTCGCACGGCACAACCGGGTTCGCTGTCGTGGTGGCAGTCGGCGAAGTGGCAGAAACGTGCCAGGGCGGTGATGTCGGCGAACACTTCTGCGACGGCCTCTTCGCTGGCTGACAGGTCGAGGGACCGGATGCCGGGAAGATCCAGCAGCACCCCGCCACTTTGGAGTCGATAGAGGCGGCGCGTCGTGGTGGAGTGGCGGCCCTCGCCGTCCCGGCGTACTTCGCGGGTGAACTCGGATCGGCCGTCGAGCGCGTTGAGCAGTGTGGTCTTGCCTGCGCCGGACGCGCCGAGCATCGTGGCGGTCACGCCTGTCCCCAGCCGCGCGCGTAGGTCGTCGAGGCCCGTGCCGTCCATCGAACTGGTCAGGACGACGTCGACGCCGGGAGCAGCGAGCAGGGCCTGCTCCAACGCCTCTTCGGGCGACGCCGTGGCGTCCGCCTTGGTGAGCGCGATCGTCTGCTGAGCGCCGCTGTCCCAGGCCATTACCGAAAGCCTTTCGAGAGCCTTCACATTCAGGCCGTGGTCGATGGGCAGCACGATCAGAACCAGGTCGATATTTGCTGCGAGAGTCTGGGTGCTCTGTCCGTCGGGGTCGGGTCGGGTCAGGGCCGTTGAACGGTGTTCGATCCGGGCGATCTGACCCTCGTGCAGGGCCACCCAATCGCCGGCGACCGGTGTGACGTCCAGGGCGTGACGGAGTTCGACCAGCGCGCTGACGGGGTAGTCATCGGGATACCAGAGCACTTCCGCCATCGGGCCGTGAACAATAACGACCCGTCCAGGGCGTTCGTCCGCCGCCCAGAACACCTCGTCGTCGTGCCGCCCGAGCTCTTGAAGATTGATCAACCCTGGCCCCCGTCCGGTGTGCGCATGCCGGTACTTCCGGTGGATTTCGTTGGGTGAGCAGTCATGCCCGTTAGCATGTCACCGTGGGGTGCGATCTCGCCACGAACCAGGCAGTAGTTCACTCAAAACGCGTCCGATTCGGATCGGTGTGAACCAGGCAGCAGAAACGTCGAGCGGGTCCATCTCCTCAATTCAGAACGATTCGTCCTGAATCCCTTCCACGCATCGAGATCGCACATTT
>NZ_AEIQ01000020.1:0-602 GCF_000152185.1 Dermacoccus sp. Ellin185
CCCTCATTCGTGAAGAGCCACCAAACCGTTAGCCAGATCTCACTACCGCCACCTGCGATCCACCTATCCTCGTCGAAACGGCCGCGCTGCGGCCATACGAAGAAAGGGCAGGCCATGATCTTCTGGATCATCGTTCTCGTCATCGTTGCGATCGCTCTCGGCCTCGCGTGGAAGAAGGATCGCGACCGTCGTGCCGTCCATTCCACGCATGACAGCTTCGGCAACCACGCCGAGCAGCGCCTCCTTGAGGAAGACCACGGCGTCACCATGCACGGCGGGCCCGGCGAATCTGTCGCACCCGCCTCGACCCGCCAGGGCGAGGGCAGCTCCATCAGCTACTACGGCGGCGGCCCCGCCAGCCATACCAATGGGGGCGGCGGCGTCTTCTGATCGCACCTCATGGTTCGCGGATGCGAACCATGAAACGCCAAGCAGCATGACAAGGTGGGTCGCGTCCTTTCAAGGGATGCGACCCACCTCGCTGTCACAGCGCGAACGTCAGAACCTCCTCGTAGCCCGGTCCTGGGACTGCTGCACGAATGGGTGACAGTGGTTAAGCAGCCAGTTCGACTGCCGTAGGCATGAATCGCCCCGGGTTCGGT
>NZ_AEIQ01000019.1:0-1628 GCF_000152185.1 Dermacoccus sp. Ellin185
TCGTTCGTGAAGAGCCGGTTTGGTTGCGTTTGGCTGGCGGTTCCTTGGGCGCTGGTGGGTTCTCATGGCAGCGGGGGCGCACCCTTGGTCTGGGCTCAACCCCAGTAGCTGAGGTGCTCCTTCCAGCCGTCGTTCGTGCTGGCGACCTGGGCGCCGGCGTTGTCCATGCTCAGCGTGACGGGGTGGTCCTTTTCGGGGAATCGCTGGGTTCAGCACCATCGCAGCAGTCGGTGACTCGCCTCAGCGTGTACGTGCGACGCTGCACCCGTACCGATAGGAGACCCAGGCCTCACACCGGGGTCTCATGACATGATTCCGGCAACTTTGTGAGAAAGGCTCGGCAGGGGATTGTTCAGCTCACGTTCAGCACCCGAATTCACCGCAGTAGCAGCGAGCAAGTCGATCGTCTGCCTCCACTGCGGCTTTGACCGCTTCTGGCAGCGTCGGGCCAAGCTGAACTCAGCTGCCTCTGAATTCTTCGACCTTGCCTGGGCGAGTGAGGAGTCGCTGGTTCTCACCTGCACGATGTGCGGCTCGATGCGTGAGTTCCTGCCGCGGGGTGTGACAACGACACCGGTGAACTGAGAGTGGATTCGTCTGAGTCGAGTCAAGATCTGGCACGCCGCCTGTAGTGAATCGCTCCGGGTCTGGTGGAGGCTCTGATCCAACGGAAGGATGCAGAGCATGCCCGCACCACGGAAGTACCCCGACGAGCTCCGCGAACGCGCCACGCGGATGACGCTGGAAGCCCGTCAAGACCCCGCCACGAGGACCGGAGCATTCCGCCGCGTAGGAGAACAGCTCGGGATCAATCCCGAGACGCTGCGCAACTGGGTCCGCCAAGCCGAGATCGACCACGGCCACCGCCCCGGAATCACGACCAGCGAAGCCGCCCGGGTGGCCGAGCTGGAGAAGGAGAACCGTGAACTACGGCGGGCGAACGCGATCCTGCGCTCGGCGTCGGCTTTCTTCGCGGCGGAGCTCGACCGCCCACAGCGCTGATCGTGGACTACATCGACGAACACAAGCACGAGTTCGGTGTCGAGCCGATCTGCGCCACGCTGTCCGCGGCAGGCACACAGATCGCACCGAGCACGTACTACGCGGCCAAGACGCGCACTCCTTCAGTGCGCAGCCTGCGCGATGAGCAGGTGCTCGTGGAAATCCGGCGGGTGCATGAGGCCAACTACGGGGTCTACGGGGCCCGGAAGGTCCACGCGCAACTGCGGAGGGAGGGCCTGCAGGTGGCCAGGTGCACGGTGGAGCGGCTCATGCGAGCCGCAGGCCTGCGCGGGATCAGCCGCGCGAAGGGACCGAGGACCACGGTCCCAGGCCGCGGCCCGGATGAGCGTCAAGACCTGGTCCAGCGAGACTTCACCGCGGCGGCTCCGAACCAGCTGTGGGTCGCTGACATCACCTACTGCCGCACTTTCAGCGGATGGGTGTACGCCGCGTTCATCATCGACGTGTTCTCCCGACGGGTGCTGGGCTGGCAGCTGTCGAAGTCGCTGCGCACGGACCTGGCCCTGGACGCGTTGGAGATGGCGTTCTGGACGCGTCAGCGCGCAGGCCAAGACGTGGCCGGGCTACGGCATCACAGCGATAAAGGAGTCCAGGGCGGATTCAAC
>NZ_AEIQ01000018.1:0-2287 GCF_000152185.1 Dermacoccus sp. Ellin185
ACCGGAACTCGGAAGAGCCCGTTTGCGCTGCCGGATTCACGCTGCTGTTCGGACGCTTCGCCGACTTGTTCGGGCGCCGACGTCAGTTCCTCGTCGGGATCGCGCTCCTGGGCGTGGCGTCGCTGGTCGGAGGGCTTGCCCAAGAGCCCTCGCTCCTGCTCGCGGCACGGGTTGCTCAGGGAATCGCCACCGCCGCAGTCACCCCTGCTGCGCTCTCGCTGCTGACCACCTCGTTCCCCGAGGGGCCGATGCGGGAGCGGGCGCTGGGACTCAACGGTGCACTGATGGCAGCCGGGTTCACCACAGGTGCCGTCCTCGGTGGATTGCTGACCGATCTGATCAGCTGGCGGTGGGCCTTCTTCGTCAACGTGATCGTCGCGGTGGCGGTCCTAGCGGTCGGTCCCGCGGTCCTGAAGGAGACCCGGGCGCAGTTGCGTCCCCCGCTCGATCTCCCCGGTGCGGTGACCGTGACGCTGGCTCTGGTTGCCGGCGTGTACGGCCTTACGCAGGCGGGTCAGCACTCCTGGGGCGATGTCCGAAGCTGGGGTGCGTTGCTGCTCGCGGCCGTCATGGTGCTGGCGTTCATCGTCATTGAGCGCACGGTGTCCGAGCCCTTGGTCCCGCTTAGTGTGGTGCTGCGCCGGTCGACGGGCTGGGGCAACCTGGCAGGTGTCATCGCGTTCGCGACCGAGACCTCTGTGGTCTTTCTCCTGACCCTTTACCTTCAGGAAGTGCGCGGTTACACGCCCCTCCAGGCGGGTCTCGCTTTCGCTGTGCTTGGCGCGGGAACAGTGCTCGGCGGTGTCATCGCTCCGCGCGTCATCGGCCATCTTGGGGGTAAGCGAGCCATCGTCGCAGGGCTGGTGGCACAGGGTGTTTCCACCGTGCCGCTGGCGTTCCTCGGTGACGCCTCAGGATGGTTGGTCGTGCTGCTGGTCGCAACCTTCGTCGGTGGCGTCGCCAACCTGGTCGTCATCGTCGGCTTCATGGTTACCGCCACCTCCGGGCTGCCGGACGCCGAGCAGGGTCTGGCCACAGGGCTGGCCACCATGAGCCAGCAGGTGGGCATCACACTCGGCACGCCCGTCATGTCAGCGATCGCGACCGCCGCAGGGGCAGCTACCGCCGGCCATATCCTGCACGGAGTCACGACGGCACTGGCCGTCAATGCCGCCATCTGCTTCGCGACCGCCGTCGTCATCGGCCTCGTCCTTCCGCGGCACCGGAAGGCGGTGGCGGCCTGAAGGCGAGTGCATGAGCGAGATCACCACCAAGGCACAAGAACTGCTTGCCGGCCGCCTGGAGAGCGTCCAGCGACTCGAACAAGCGCACCACGAAACGGCGCGAGTGCGTTCAGAACTCGCCGCAGCAGAGCGCGCAGAAGGCGAAGCATGGAGCAACGCCACCGCAGCCGGATGGACACCAACGGAACTGAAACGGCTTGGGTTCACCCAGCCCGCCAGTCGGCGAGGTGGACGACCTGCGAGACGTTCCGGCGGCGAGCGAACAGCAGCAGCAACGCGCGCGGAGACCGAGAGCCGTTAAGACGTGAGGGAACGAACACATCCCCCAACCGAGCAGAGGAACTTGTTCTAGTGCCCATCGCATTCGATACGTCGCATCCGATTGACACAGAGGATCGCCGCATCGCGTTGGTGCGCGCGATCGTCGCCGCAGGAGATCGAGACGGCGAGCGTCACTGGATCGAGTGGAAAAGCAAGGTGGAGGTTGCTTCGCAGGAGGCTGAGACAACCCTCGTAAAAGAAATACTCGCCATGGCTAACCGAGATCGCGCCCGGGCTCTCACGCACTGCGGTGGGTGGGGATACATCGTGGTGGGCGCGACTGAGGAGGGAATCGTCGGTGCGGAGCGCCAGAAGACCGGGGCATGGGAGCAGCAGCTCGGCAAGTACCTCGGCGAGGGGGGACTGTCAGATTTCCGGTGTAACTGGCCACTGGCGTCCTTAGTTGTCCGAGGGGTTGATGCGCCCCTCGAAGGTGATGGCGAAGGCGTTGAGTGCAGCCTTCCATCGGATGACCCATCGTGCCCGACCGGTGCCGGTCGGGTCGAGTGATCGGGTCACCAAGTACAGGCACTTGAAGCGTCCCGGGTTTCGTGCCGCTCCTATGCGGGTGCCAACTCTCGGTTGAGGTTGGCGTAGTAGGCGGTCTCGTACTCGGCCGGGGTGGTCATGGCCAGAGACGAGTGGAGCCTTCGGTTGTTGTACCACTCGACCCATCCGGCGGTGGCGTACTCGACGTCGGCGATGGTCTTGTACGGGCTGTC
>NZ_AEIQ01000017.1:0-4324 GCF_000152185.1 Dermacoccus sp. Ellin185
CCCGCCGCCTCCCCGACGCCGCCGGCTGCGCCGCGCGCCCCATCGACGAACTGCCCGACGCCCTCGCCGCCGCCGACCTCGTCGTGTCGTGCACCGGCGCTGTCGGCCACGTCATCGACGCGACGCTCGCGGCTCGCGCGAATCCTGAAGGGCGCCCCCAGGTCTACGTCGACCTCGCGCTGCCGCGCGACGTCGCCGACGAGGTCTCCTGCGTGCGCGGCGTCGCCGTGCTCGGCCTCGGCGACCTCGGCCCGCAGGTCGAGGGCGAGCCCGGCGCGGAGGCGGAGATCAAGGCTGTCCAGGACCTCGTGACGAGCGAGGTCGCCGCCTACGTCGTCGCGCGCCGCGCCGAGCGCGTCGCCCCGACCGTCGCGGCGCTGCGCGCCAACGCCGCCGACATCGTCGCCGCCGAGTTGAGCCGCCTCGACAGCCGCGTCGACCTCGACGAGACGACTCGCGCGCAGGTGCAGCTGACGGTGCACCGCGTCGTCGAGAAACTCCTGCACACGCCCACGGTGCGGGTGAAAGAACTTGCCAGCCAGGGTGGTGCTGTCGGTGAGAGTGATTACGCCGCAGTGCTCTCCGCCCTCTTCGACCTCGACCCCGCGCAGACGCGCGTCGTCACGGTTCCCCCGGAGATGCCATGAACAGCCAAGCAGCCGACGCCGCGCCGATCCGCCTGGGCACCCGACGCAGCCACCTCGCGATGACACAGTCGACGTGGGTGGCCGAACAGTTGCGCGCGCACGGCCACGCCGTCGAGATCGTCGAGATCACGACCGAGGGCGACGTCAACCGCGCCTCGCTGGCGCAGATGGGCGGCACGGGCGTGTTCGCCGCCGCCATCCGCCGCGCACTGCTCGAGGATGAGGTCGACATGGCCGTGCACTCGCTCAAGGACCTGCCCGTCGCGCCCGAACCGGGCCTCGTGATCGCCGGCATCCCCGTGCGCGAGGACCCGCGCGACGCCCTCGTCGCCCGTGACGGTCTGACGCTCGGCGAACTGCCCGCAGGCGCCGTCGTCGGCACTGGTTCGCCGCGACGTGCCGCGCAGCTGCAGGCGCTCGGGCTCGGCTTCGAGATCCGCGACATCCGCGGCAACATCGACACGCGCATGGGCTACGTGACGAGCGGAGAACTCGACGGCGTCATCCTGGCGCGCGCCGGGCTGGCGCGCGTCGAACGCACCGGCGCCATCAGCGAGACGATCGACCCGCTGCAGATGCTGCCCGCCCCCGGCCAGGGCGCGCTCGGGCTCGAATGCCGCGAGGGTGACGCACGCGTCATCGCCGCGCTCGCGGAGCTCGACGACGCCGACACGCGCGCCGCCGTCACCGCCGAGCGCGCCGTGCTCGGCGCCCTCGAAGCCGGCTGCGCGGCACCCGTCGGCGCGCTCGCGGAGATCGTCGAAGAGCCCGACGGCTCGCTCGAGATCTCACTGCGCGCCTTCGTCGGTGCGCCCGACGGTTCGTTCGAGCTGCGCCGCAGCGACGTCGGCTCCTACGACAACCCGGCCGCCGTCGGGGAGGCGCTCGCCCGCACGCTGCTCGACGACGGCGCGGGCGCCGTCATCCCGCCGCGCGAGGCACCGAATCCCACGACGAGCACGAAGGAGGCAGGCGCATGAGCACCGACCAGCACCACGCGAGGGTGGCCTTCGTCGGCGCGGGCCCGGGCGACCCGGGCCTGTTGACGATGCGCGCCGCGCGCCTCATCGAGAACGCGGACGCGGTGATCTTCGACCAGATCTGCGGTGAGCGCTTCGTCGCGCCGTTCGTGCGCGACGAGGTCGAACTCGTCGACGCCGGCTACGGCGACGCGGGCGCGCAGCTCACCACCGCGAGCCGCGCGAAGCTCGTCGTCAAGACTGCGAAATCCGTTGCAGCGCAGCATGATGACGCCGACAGCTCGGGTCGAGGTGGCGAGCAGCCGCTCGTCGTGCGCCTCATGGACGGCGACCCGTCGACGTTCCACGGCCTCGCCGAAGAAGCGCTCGCGTGCTCCAAGGCGGGCATCGACTTCGAGATCGTCCCGGGCGTCTCGGCCGTCTCCGCGGTGCCCGCGTACGCGGGCGTGCCGCTGACGGACGCGAAGGCGCGCACCGTCCACGTCGTCACCGCAGGCGACCCGAAGATCGACTGGGCGCGTTCGATCGACGCGTGCATCACCGTCGTCGTGCTCGGCCAGGCCGACGCGCTCAAGACGTCGCTGTGCGAACTGCGTGAGGCCGGCCGACGGGGCAACACGCCCGTCGCACTGACGGAGAACGGCACGACGATCACGCAGTCGACGGTGACGACGACGCTGGACGAGGTGCCCGCCGTGCTCAAGCGATCCTCGTTCGACGGGCCCGTCATGGCGATCGTCGGCTCGACGGTCGCGCACCGCGACCTGCTGTCGTGGTGGGAGAACAAGCCGCTGTTCGGTTGGAACGTGCTCGTACCGCGCACGAAGGAGCAGTCGGGTTCGATGATCGAGCGTCTCGCGACGCACGGCGCAACGAGCACCGTCGTGCCGACGATCAGCGTCGAACCGCCGCGCACGCCGCAGCAGATGGAGAAGGCCGTCAAGGGCCTCGTCACGGGGCGCTACGAGTGGGTCGGATTCACGTCCGTCAACGCCGTGCGCGCCGTGCGCGAGAAGTTCGCCGAGTTCGGGCTCGACGTGCGCGCGTTCGCGGGCGTCAAGATCGCGGCCGTCGGCGGGGTGACGGCGAACGCGCTGCGCGAGTGGGGCCTCGAGGCCGACCTGACGCCGTCGGGTGAGCAGTCGGCACAGGGTCTGCTCGAGGTGTGGGCCGACTACGACGAGGATCTCGACCCGATCAACCGCGTCTTCCTGCCGCGCGCCGACATCGCGACGGACACGCTCGTCGCGGGCCTCGAGGAGATGGGCTGGGAGGTCGACGACGTCACCGCGTACCGCACGGTGCGCGCGGCCCCGCCCGCGCCGGAGGTGCGTGAGGCGATCAAGTCGGGCAAGTTCGACGCCGTGTGCTTCACGTCGAGTTCGACGGTACGCAACCTCGTCGGCATCGCTGGCAAGCCGCACACGTCGACCGTCGTCGCGTGCATCGGCCCGGCGACGGCGAAGACCGCCGAGGAGCACGGGCTGCGCGTCGACGTCGTCGCGCCCGAGGCGTCGGCGGCGTCCCTCGTCGACGCTCTCGCCGGCTACGGCCGGTCGCTGGCCCACGAGGCCGCGGAGTCTGGGGAGAAGGTACGCCGCCCGAGCGATCGACGCGGGGCGGCCCGACGAAAGGTGAAGGCCTGATGGGTAGCTACGATCTGACGCACCGTCCGCGGCGGCTGCGCACGTCGCCGGTGATGCGCGACATGGTCGCCGAGACGGTCGTCTCGCCGTCCGACCTCATCCTGCCGGTGTTCGTGCGCGAGAACGCTTCGGAGAACACGCCGATCGCGTCGATGCCGGGCGTCGTGCAGCACACGCTCGACTCGCTCGTCGCGGAGGCGAAGCGCGCGCGTGACGCCGGCATCGCAGGCGTCATGCTGTTCGGCGTGCCGGAGTCGAAGGACGCCGTGGGTTCGGGTGCGCTCGATCCTGACGGCATCCTCAACGTCGGGCTGCGTGCCGTGCGTGACGCCGTGGGTGACGACCTGCTCGTCATGGGTGATCTGTGCCTCGACGAGTTCACCGACCATGGTCACTGCGGGGTTCTCGACGATGCGGGCCGGGTCGACAACGACGCGACGCTCGACGTGTACGCGCAGATGGCGGTGGCGCAGGCGCAGGCCGGTGCGCATGTGCTCGCGCCGAGCGGCATGATGGACGGCCAGATCGGTGTCATCCGTGCGGCGCTCGATCTGTCGGGGCACGACGACGTCGCCGTCATGGCGTACTCGGCGAAGTACGCGTCGGCGGCGTACGGCCCGTTCCGTGAGGCCGTGCAGAGTTCGTTGCAGGGTGATCGCGCGACGTATCAGCAGGATCCGCGCAACCGCACCGAGTCGTTGCGTGAGGCGATGCTCGACGAGGAGCAGGGTGCCGACATCCTCATGGTGAAGCCCGCGCTGCCCTACCTGGACGTGTTGTCGGACGTCGCGGCTGCCGCGACGGTGCCGGTCGCGGCGTATCAGGTGTCGGGTGAGATGGCGATGATCGAGGCGGCTGCAGCGAACGGTTGGATCGATCGTGAGCGCATGATCCGCGAGTCGTTGACGTGCATCAAGCGTGCCGGCGCGTCGATCATCTTGACGTACTACGCGCTGACGATCTAGCTCGGTGGGGCCTGAGCTTGCGAAGGTTCCAGCGAGCGTTGAGGAAGCGCGTCAAAAAAATCGTGCGATGGCGATCTGGCTCGGTG
>NZ_AEIQ01000016.1:0-17674 GCF_000152185.1 Dermacoccus sp. Ellin185
CCCTCGCGCGAGCCCCGAGCGGCGTCGTCGGACGACGCGTCGCCATTTTCGTCGTGCTGCGCGTCGTCACCGCGACGGCGGCGGCTGCGCGAACGCGCGGGGCGCGGCTGCTCGTCGGCCTCGTCGTCGGTGTCGTCGTCGCCACCTGCGCGGCCGGCGGGTGCCTCGTCACGCGGCGACTCGTCATCGGCACGGCGCGAGCGGCGGGGCACGCGCGTCATCGGGTCGGCGGCCTGGAACACGAGGCCGAACGCGGCGCCGGCGGGCGCACCCTGGCCCGAGTCGCCATCGGTGACGTCCTCGTCACCGTCGGTGGCCTCGACCTCGTCGCTCGTGTCAGCGTCCTGCGCGGGCTCGGCCTGCGACGCGGAGAAGGGGCTGCCGGCCGCGAACGGGCTGGCGAAGGGGAATTCAAGATTTTCGGGGGCCACGGGGCCCTCCTTCTTCGTCGGCACGACGTGTGCCACAGAAAGACCACCTGGGCCTTGCACGCGCCGCGGCGCGGATCGTTCGTATCGCCTGCGATCGTTCGTGTCCGCAGGACGGAAGTCGTCTTCTACGTGGCTCGTCGGCTCGCGCTGCGCGCGGCACCGGACGTCACGCCGCAGAGCTTCTCGGTCGGCGGCTTCGCATGACGATGCGTCGGCCACCCTCGCGCGATTCGCGGTGCACCGGCTGCGGCTCGCGCCGCATCACCTGCGCTCCGACGGCGCGGTCGGAAGGTTCTGCGGGAGCGGCAGGCTCTGTGAGACCTGCACGTTCCACTCGCATTATCGCACAGTCACCCCACGAGTGTCGGCAGGTCGGCACCCTCGTGTCCACGTGGCGTCGCATGCCTCACCCACGCCGGGCCTGCCCCACGAATGCGGCGACCCACGAGTCCGTCGGACGGCGCTTTTCAGGCGTCGAACGGGTCGCTGACGCGGCCGCCGGCTTCGAGAATGCCCTGTGCGAGACGCGTCATGAGCGGCGAACGCGGCACCTGCAGGCCCGTCAGCTCGGTGAGACCGGTCATGACATCGATGGGGCGCACCGCGGGCGTCGTGTGCTGGATCGTCATCGTCCAGCGCACGAGGTCACGTCCGTCGGCATCGCCGGCGCGCACGAGCACGACGTCGGAGGCGAGGACGGCCTGACGCACATCGAACTCGCGCACACCCGACTTCGTCATGCGGGTGACGAGCAGCTCGGCGCGATCCATGAACGTCGCCACGGCGTCGGTGATCGTCTCGAGCGTGACGCCTTCGAAGTCGAGCTGCCACACGCTGGCCTGGAGCAGGTCGGCGAGCGCTCCCGGTGCGGCCTCGACGACGCGCAGCACGGCCATGTCCTGCGGCAACGATTCGTCGAGCGCTGCGCGCAGCGCATCGAGGTCGCACTGCTGCGTCAACTGCAGCTGGAAGTACTCGGCCTCGGAGGCGGCCCCCGTCGGCGCGGCGTTCGCGTACGAGATGCGCGGGTGCGGGTGGAAGCCGGCGGAGAACGCCATCGGCACCCCCGCGCGACGCACGGCACGCTCGAGGGCGCGCTGGAAGTCACGCGTCGAGGAGAAACGCAGACGTCCACGCTTGGCGTACCTCACCGAGACCTTCTGGACGGCGGGTGCGGGGGGCGGACCTTCGGGAACTCGCTGACGTGCCACGAGCACGAGCCTACCGTTGACGCAAGGACGCGCGGATCACCGCACCGTCGCTCGGCTCGCCGGCGCGACGAGGCACGCGATTCAGCGGATGACGCGGGTGACGGCGGCCGTCGCGCCCTCGAGGGGCCCACGCGACCACGGTTCGCGCGAGACCAGCGAGCGCCACACCATCGGCAACACGAGGGCGCCGACGCACAGGACGCCGACGTTGCCCCACGCGTCGTCGCGCTCGCCGGGATGCACCTCACGCACGTACCAGGCGAGGTACGCGATCTGCAGGACGTAGACACTCAACGTCATCGACCCCGCGGCGGCGAGCGCCGGCAGGCAGAAGCGCTCCGGCACGACGGCGAACCAGGCGAGCGCGAATCCCCCGACGAGCAGCACCTCGAGCACGATCTCGAGGTGGCTGCCGTCGTACGGTTCGAACGCGAGGCGTCCCGACGTCTTCGCCGCCATGAGCAACGCGGCCCCTGCGAGTGCGACGAGGCCCGCCAGGCCCGCGCTCCACGCGGGGACGCCTCGCGTCCAGCGACACAGCACGATGCCGAGGCAGGTGAAGACGAGCAGCGTCGTCAGGCGGTAGTGCGGCCCGGCGAGCACGATGTCCCACAACCGGTGGCCCACGTCGTCGCCGGCGACGAGAGCCTCGGTGCTGCGGGTGCGGCCCCAGCTCAGCAGGGCGGGTGCGGCAGCCCATGACGTCGTGGCGATCCCGAGCAGCACCGTGTCGGGCAGCCGCGCCAGCAGGGGCGCGAACAGCGTCGGCAGGGCGAGGTAGACGAGGACGACGTCGACCTGCGCACCCCACGGCTCGATCCACAACCCGAGCGCGACGAGCACGGCCGCGCGCACCCCGGCCCGGACGAACGCGACGGGCAGCCCGGCGTTGCCACGGTCCGCGATCATCGCGCTGATGCCGATGAGGAGCGCGAACAACGGCGCCGTCGCGAACTCGGTCAACGCCGCCAGTCGGAACGGGCCGTCGTTCGGGGCACAGTGGGCGACGAACATCGACACGAGGGCGAGCCCGCGCAGCATGTCGACGCGCGCATCGCGCCCGTCGACGCCGCGGCGAGCACGTCGTGGGCTCACTGGCGTCTCACCGTGGCCCCGTCGAGACGAGTCGCCTCGTCATGACGCCGCGCCCACGTCAGTGCGCGTGGTCGGCGGCGGCCAACTTCTTCGCGCCCTCACCGAGGACGGTGAGCGGCAGCAGCGTCTTGCCCGTGGGGCCGATCTGGATGTCGGTGTCCATCTGCGGGCACACGCCGCAGTCGAAGCACGGCGTCCAGCGGCAGTCGTCGACTTCTTCCTCGGAGAGGGCATCCTGCCAGTCCTGCCACAGCCAGTCCTTGTCGAGACCGGAGTCGAGGTGATCCCAGGGCAGCACCTCGAGCTCGCCGCGCTCACGCGTCGTGTACCAGTCGACGTCGATCGGGTGCTCGGAGGCGGCGAAGACCGCGTCGGCCTGCTCCATCCAGCGCTCGTAGCTGAAGTGCTCGCTCCAGCCGTCGAAGCGGCCGCCGTCACGCCACACGGCCTCGATGACGGCGCCGACGCGGCGGTCGCCGCGGCTCAGCAGACCCTCGACGATGCCGGGCTTGCCGTCGTGGTAACGCATGCCGATGCTCGAACCGAACTTCTTGTCGGCTCGGATGGCGTCCTTGAGCTTCTTGAGCCGCTCGTCCGTGGCCTCGGCCGACAGCTGAGCGCACCACTGGAACGGCGTGTGCGGCTTCGGTACGAACCCGCCGATGGAGACGGTGCAGCGGATGTCCTTGCGGCCGCTCACCTGGCGTCCGGTCTCGATGACGCGGCGCGCCATGTCGGCGATCTGCAGGACGTCCTCGTCGGTCTCGGTGGGCAGGCCGCACATGAAGTACAGCTTCACCTGGCGCCAGCCCGCGCCGTATGCCGCGGCAACGGTGTTGATGAGGTCGTCCTCGGAGACCATCTTGTTGATGACCTTGCGGATGCGCTCGCTGCCGCCCTCGGGCGCGAACGTCAGACCCGAGCGGCGGCCGTTGCGCGTCAGCTCGTTGGCGAGGTCGATGTTGAACGCGTCGACGCGCGTCGACGGCAGCGACAGACCCGTCTGCGTGCCCTCGTAACGGTCGGCGAGGCCCTTGGAGATCTCGGCGATCTCGGTGTGATCGGCGGAGCTCAGCGAGAGCAGGCCCACCTCCTCGAAGCCGGTCGCGGCGAGGCCCTTCTCGACCATCTCGCCGATGCCGGTGATCGAACGCTCGCGCACGGGGCGCGTGATCATGCCGGCCTGGCAGAAACGGCAACCACGCGTGCAGCCGCGGAAGATCTCGACGCTCATCCGCTCGTGGACGGACTCAGCCATCGGCACGAGCGGCTGCTTCGGGTAAGGCCACTCGTCGAGATCCATGACGGTGTGCTTCGCGACGCGCCACGGCACACCGTGCGCCTCCTCGCTCAGCACGACACGCTGGATGCGCCCGTCGGGCAGGTAGTCGACCTCGTACATCGACGGCACGTAGACGCTGCCCGTGCGCGCGAGTTCGAGCAGCAGCCCGCGACGCCCGCCGGGGCGCTCGGCGAGCTTCCACTCCTTGATGATGTCGGTGATGAGCAGGACGGCCTCTTCGCCGTCACCGATGACGGCGGCGTCGATGAAGTCGGCGATCGGCTCGGGGTTGAACGCCGAGTGCCCGCCCGCGAGGACGATCGGGTCGTCGATCGTGCGCTCGTCGGCATGCAGGGGGATTCCGCCGAGGTCGAGCGCCGTCAGCATGTTCGTGTACCCGAGTTCGGTCGAGAACGACATGCCGAGCACGTCGAAGTCGCGCACGCTGCGGTGTCCGTCGACGGTGAACTGCGGCACGCCCGCCTCACGCATCTTCGCCTCCATGTCCGGCCACATGGAGTAGGTGCGCTCGGCGAGCGCGTCGTCACGCTCGTTGAGCACTTCGTACAGGATCATGACGCCCTGGTTGGGCACGCCGACCTCGTAGGCGTCGGGGTACATGAGGGCCCAGCGCGTCGTCAGCTCCTGCCCGTCGGGGCCGTAGCCGCCGCAGTTCCAGTCCTTGACCTGGGCGTTGAGCTCGCCACCGACGTACTGGATCGGCTTGTTCACCTGCTCCAGTAGCGGCTCGAGATCGTGGAAGACAGACTCACCAGACATGTCCACCAGGGTAGTTCGGCCCAGGACGAGCGGCCAATCGTCGCCGGCGCGCCCGCTCAGGCGCTGCCCGTCTCACCTCCACGGCGTGACGCCGCCACGAGCGCGGCGACGAAGGCGTCGACGTCCTCGTCGCGGGTGTCGAACGAGCACATCCAGCGCACCTCGCCGCGTGCCTCGTCCCAGTCGTAGAACCGGTAGCTCTCGCGCAGTCGGTTCGCGACGTCGGCCGGCAGCGTCGCGAAGACGGCGTTGACCTGAGTCGGCTGCGTGAACGCGACCTCACCGAGCGCACCGCGCGCCTGCTCGGCCTCGATCCCGGCCCGCAGGCGTCGCGCCGCAGCGTTGGCCTGCGTCGCGTTCTCGCGCCACAGCTCACCGTCGTAGAGCGCGAGCAACTGCGCGGAGACGAAGCGCATCTTCGACGTCAGCTGCATGAGGAACTTGCGCGAGAACCCGAGCCCCGCACACGCCTCGGGCGTCAGCGCCACGACGGCCTCGGCGAGCATCGCGCCGTTCTTCGTGCCACCGAGGCTGATGGCGTCGACGCCGGCGTCCGTCGTGATGGCGCGCAGCGGCACCTCCAGCGCGGCGGCCGCGTTCGACAACCGCGCGCCGTCGAGGTGCACCTTGAGCCCTAGTCGGTGCGAGTGCTCGGCGATCGCGGCGATCTCGTCGGGCGTGTAGAGCGTGCCCAACTCGCTCGACTGCGTGATCGACACGACGCCGGCCTGGGCGCGGTGCTCATCCCCGAAACCCCATGCCTCGCGGTTGATGAGCTCCGGGGTGAGCTTGCCGTCCTCGGTCTCGACCGTGAGCAGCTTGAGCCCGCCGGTGCGCTCCGGCGCTCCACCCTCGTCGACGTGGATGTGCGCCGTCGTCGCGGCGATGACGGCGCCCCAGCGCGGCAGCATCGACTGCAGCGCGAGGACGTTCGCGCCCGTGCCGTTGAAGACCGGGTAGGCGATCGCGTCGTCACCGAAGTGGCCCCGCACGACCTCCTGCAGCCGCTGCGTGTAGTCGTCCGCACCGTAAGCGCCCTGGTGGCCGCCGTTGGCCGCGGCGAGCGCCTCGACGACGCGGGGGTGCATCCCCGCGTAGTTGTCGGACGCGAAGTCGCGCCGCGCGGTGTCGTGCAGCGCCTCGAACGGTTCGTGCTTCATCGTCGTCTCCTCAGTCATCGCGGCCCGTGATCCCTCGCGTCGAAGCGATGACGGGCGCCATCTTGCGCTCGAGCGCCTCGAAGAACATCGACAGCGGGAACTCGTCGTCGAGCACCGCGTCGGTGTAGCCCTTCGGCGGCCCCGCGAGCACCCCGTCGGGCAGCCCGCGCGCCCACACCGACGCCGGGTGCGGCGTCAGGACGGAACGGATCAGCTCGTACGCCGCGAGCCAGTGCGCGACCTTGGGGCGGTCGATCGAGCGCCAGTACAGCTCGTCGACGGCGTCGGCGAGTTCGATGATGCAGGCGGGCAGGCGCGACCACTCGACGGTGAGCTTCGAGTCCGTCCAGTTCATCACGCCACGCTGGTGCAGCCACGCGAACAGCAGCTGCCCGCCGAGACCGTCGTAGTTGCGCACACGGCCACCGGTGAGCGCGAACCGGAAGATCCGATCGAGCAGGACGGCGTACTGCACGCCGCGCGCATGCGTCAGCGTGTCACGCTCCACGGCGGTCAGGTTCTCCCCCGCGACGACACGCTCGCCGAGACGACGCTCGAGGTCGACGCAGTGACGGAACGCCGTGAGGTCGCAGCGCAACTCCTCGAGCGAGTAGAGGAAGTACGGCATGCGCTGCTTGATCATGAACGGGTCGAACGGGAGATCGCCGCGCATGTGGCTGCGGTCGTGGATGAGATCCCACATGATGAAGGTCGCCTCGGTGAGCGACTGATCCTCGAGCATCGCCTGCGCCCCGCTCGGCAATTCGAGCTTCGTGATGCGCGCGGCTTCGCTGACGACGCGCCGGTAGCGCGCTGCCTCACGGTCCTGGAAGATCGCACCCCAGGTGAAGACGGGCGTCTCACGCGTCGCGACGGTCTCGGGGAACAGCACGGCCGAGTTCGTGTCGTAGCCGGAGGTGAAGTCGACGAAGCGCAGCGGCACGAACAGCGGGTTCTCGTACTCGCGCTCGAGGGTGTCGATGAACTCCGGCCAGATCACCTCGACGAGGACGGCCTCGAGGTGACGGTTCGGCGAACCGTTCTGGGTGTACATCGGGAACACGACGAGGTGGCGAACGCCGTCCTCGCGCTGGTTCTGCGGGTCGAATGCGACGAGCGAGTCGAGGAAGTCGGGCACGCCGAAACCGTCGTCGGCCCACCGGCGCAGGTCGACGACGAGCGCGTCGAGGTAGGCGGCGTCGTGCGGGAACGACGGCGCGAGCGCCTCGATCGCCGTCACGGCGCGCTCGAGCTCGGCGCCTGCGGCGCCGGCGTCAGCCTCGGGGGCGAGAGAGCCATCCTTGACCTGCATCGCGGCGATGGCCTCGCATGCGGCCTTGAGCTCGCTCCACGCGGTGGTGTCCTCGACGACCTCGGGCTCCCCGACGACGGCCTTGACCTCACGGGTGGACGTGAGCAGCTGGGCACTGGACATGGACAACCTCCGATCGCTGAGTGCGAGCCGATGTAAGCGGCAAAGGGACTTGACGCCCCTCACACTATCGCGAGACGAAGGGTGGTGATGACCTGAGGCACGCGTGACCTGCGCGGACTCGGCGCGGGTGCGGGCACGCGAACGGGGCACCGAGCGTCATCGCCTCGAATGCCCCGTTCGTCGACCCGCGCGGCGGGCGGGTGTCAGTCGGTGTAGAGCTCGTCGAGGTCGTCCTTGAACTTCTTGACGACGACGCGGCGCTTGATCTTCATGCTGGGGGTGATCTCACCCTCCTCGACCGACAGGTCGCGCGGCAGGATGATGAAACGCTTGATCTGCTCCCAGCGGTTGAGACGCAGGTTCATCTCGTCGACGTAGCCCTGCACCATCTCACGGCACGCATCGCTCGTCACGACGTCGCGGTAGCTCTTGCCGGCCATGCCGTTCTTCTCGGCCCACTCGGCGATGGCGTCCTCGTCGAGCGTGATGATCGCGGAGACGAACTTGCGGCCATCGCCCTCGACAACGAGGTTCGAGGCGTATGGGCAGACGCCCTTGAACATCGCCTCGATGGCGCCGGGCGAGACGTACTTGCCGTTCGATGTCTTGAACAGATCCTTCTTGCGGTCGGTGATGCGAATGTGGCCCGACTCGGAGATCTCACCGATGTCACCGGTGTGGAACCAGCCGTCCGTCAGCACCTCGGCGGTCTCGCGCTCGAGGTTCCAGTAGCCCTGCATGACGCCGGGACCCTTGACGAGCAGTTCGTCGTCCTCACCGAGCTTGAACTCGGTGCCCGGCAGCGGCCAACCGACGGTGCCGACCTGGTTCGCGCCGAGGTAGGGACGGTTGACGCTCGCCGCCGCCGAAGACTCCGACAGGCCGTAGCCCTCGAGGATCGGCAGACCGATCGCGGAGAACCACAGCGCGATGTCCTTGTTGAGCGCCGCCGAGCCGGAGATGAAGTAGCGCACGTGACCGCCGAAGCGGGCGCGAATCTTCGACAGGATGATCTTGTCGGCCAACTTGTACTCGATCGCGAGACGCCCGGACGGCTCGCGGCCGTCGGCGCGCTCGTTGGCCACCTTGGTGCCGACCTCCACGGCCCAGCGGTACAGCTTGAGCTTCGCGCCGCCGTCGGCCTCCATCATCGTGTTGATCTTGCCGTACACCTTCTCGAAGATGCGCGGCGCGGCGCCCATCCACGTCGGCTGCGTCTCGGGCAGGTTGTCGATGATCTTGTCGACGCGACCGTCGACGACCGTCGGGAAACCGACCTGGATCGGCAGGCACAGCAGCATTTTGCCGAACACGTGTGACAAGGGCAGCCACAGGTACTGCACGTCACCCGCGTTGAGCAGACCGGTCGAGTCGACGGCGGACGCCTCGTACGTCCAGCAGTCGTGCGACAGGCGCACACCCTTCGCCTTGCCCGTCGTGCCCGAGGTGTAGATGAGGGTCGCGAGGTGCTGCGGCTTGATGCCGGCGACGCGGTCGTCGATGACGTCGGGCGTCTCCTCGAGACGGGTGCGGCCGAGCTCGCGCAGCTCGTCGAGCGTCATGACCCACTCGCCGTCACCCTCGCCGTCGAAGACGACGACCTTGACGACGTCGGGGATCTGCTCGCGCCCGCTACGCAGCTTCTCGACCTGACCGGTGTCCTCGGCGAACACGACGCGCGAGCCCGAGTCGGTGAGGATGTGGACGACGTCGGCGAGCTGGCTCGTCGGGTACACGGTCGTCGTCGCCGCGCCGGCGAGCATGTTGCCCAGGTCCGCGAGGACCCACTCCAGGCGGGTCGAGGAGGCGATGGCGACGCGGTCCTCGGCGTCCACGCCGAGCGCGACGAGGCCCGCCGCGATCTGACGGGCGTGCGTGTCGGTCTGCGCCCACGTCATCGACTTCCAGGCGCCGCCCTGCGGGAAGCGGTACGCCTCGTCCTGGCCGGACTTCGCGACGCGGTCGATGAACAGATGCGCGACGCTGCGGGCTCGGTTGTCGATGAGATCGCGCTCGAACTTCTCGTCGGCGATGTTCATGACCATGGGTAGGCGCCTCCAGTCGCAACTCGGCAGAGTGGTTACTCGCCAGTTTTCTTAGGTATAGCCCTCACCCTAGGCGAGAGCGGCGGGTCTTTTGGACGTTTCCGACGAGCCCGATCGCGGCCCAGCACGAAAACATGCTCGATCCACCGTACGAGACGAAAGGCAGCGGCACCCCCGTGACGGGCATGAGACCGAGGTTCATCCCGAGGTTCTCGAGCGTCTGGACGACGAACCATCCGGCGAGCGCGACGCAGACGAGGCGCGCGAAATCGTCCTCCGAACGGCGCGCCACGTGCAGCATGCGGACGACGACGAACAGCTCGAGCGCGACGACGCCCACGGCCCCGACGAACCCGAGCTCCTCCCCCGCGACGGAGAATACGAAGTCGGTGTACTGGAACGGGATGAACCCGCCCTGCGTCGAGCGTCCCTCGAACAAGCCCTGACCGAACAACCCCCCGGAGCCGATGGCCGTCTTGACCTGCGCCACCTGGTAGCCGATGCCACTCGGGTCGGCGGTGGGGTCGACGAACGCGAGCAGCCGGTCGCGCTGATAGGGCGCGAGCACGGGGGTGAACAGGGCGACGGCGACGACTCCCGCGAGCGCGGTGCCCGCGCCGAGCAGCACCCGCCGTCGCACCCCGGGGACGAGCAGCGCCGATACCGCGAGCAGGGTGAGGACGACGGCTGAGCCGAAGTCGGGTTGCAGCATGATGAGCGCGAGGGGCACGGCGACGACGGCGAGCGGCAACCGCAGCTGCCGCAGGCCGAGGGGGCGCGGGTCGTCGCGGTCGGCGAGGACGGACGCGAGCGCCACGGCGAGCGCGACCTTCGCCATCTCCGACGGCTGGATCGAGAAGCCGGGCACTTCGATCCACGAGCGCGAACCGTTGATCGTGCTGCCGAGCGGTGTCAAGACGGCGAGGAGGGCGAACAACGCGACGAGGTAGATCGCCGGGGCGAGCGCGCGCAACGTCCGCGGATCGAGACGCATGATGAGCGCCGCGAGGCCCACTCCGATGACGGCGTTGATGACGCCGCGCACGGCGAAGGCGGTGCCGGAGACGTGTGCGGTGGCCGACCACGTCAGCAGGATGCCGATGCCGGTGAGGCCGGCCGCCGCCGTCAGCAGGCCGAGGTCGAGGCGTGCGAGGTCGGCGAGGACGCGTCGCGGCTCGCGTCGCGCTGCGTTCACGCAGGCGCGAGCAGGTCGCGTGCCGCCTCGACGTCGCGCGTCATCTGCTCGATCAGTGCCTCGATCGAGTCGAATTTCACGTTGCCGCGCAGGTGCTGCACGAACTCGACGGCAACGATCTCGCCGTACAGGTCGAGGTCGGTGCGGTCGAGGACATACGCCTCGACCGTGCGCTCGGGGATGTCGAACGTCGGGTTCGTGCCGACGCTGATGGCGGCGGGCAAGCGGTATTCGGGGTCGTCCTGGGCGAGCGAGCGACGCACGAGCCACCCGGCGTACACACCGTCAGCGGGGACGACGCCCTCGGCGTCCCGCGCGAGGTTGGCCGTCGGGAAACCGAGTTCGCGCCCGCGCTGGAAGCCCTTGACGACCTCCCCGACGACGCAGTGGTTGCGCCCGAGCACCTCGGCGGCCTCATCGACCTTGCCGCCCGCGATGAGCTCGCGCACCTGCGACGACGACCAGCGCACGCCCGGGCCGACGTCGTCGAGGGCGATGACGTCGAAGCCGAACTCGCCGCCGAGCTCGCTCAGCGTCCTGATGTCGCCAGAGTTCTTCACGCCGAAGCGGGTGTCCTTGCCGACGACGACGCAGCCCGCATGCAGGGCGTCGACGAACGTCGTCTCGACGAACTCGCGCGGCGTCTGCGCGGCGAGCTCGCGGGTGAACGGCATGACGACGACGGCGTCGAGGCCGAGCTGTTCGAGCAGGAACAGCCGGTCCTTCATGCCCGTCAGCATCTCGGGCGCCTTGTCGGGCGCGAGGACGGCGAGGGGGTGCGGCTCGAACGTCACGGCGACGCTCTTGAGCGCACGGGCGTGAGCCTCTTGCGCGACGCGCTGCATCACGGCGGCGTGGCCGCGGTGGACGCCGTCGAAGTTTCCGAGTGTGACGACGGTGGGCCCGAAGTCGGCGGGCAGGTCGTGGGGGTCAGTCAGGCGCAGCACGACGCCACCTTATCCGCCCGTGGACAGCTCTCGCTCGTCCATGCGTGCGAGACGCCACACGGCGAGCGCGCCAGCCCACGTCAGCACGAAGAGCGCGACGATGACGTACCCGACCGAGTCGAGCGGGATCGAACCCAGCCAGGCGACCGGGCCGCTCGTGATGTTCCACTTGTCGCTCACGACGCCGGCCAGTTCGATCGTGCCGATGACGAGGGCGACGAACACCGACAGACCCGTCACGGTCGCGTTGTAGTAGAGCCGTCGCAGCGGTTTGGCGAAGGCCCATTCGTAGGCGCGGGACATGAAGATGCCGTCGATCGAGTCGAGCAGGCTCATGCCGGCGGCGAAGATGATCGGCAGGGTGAGGATCGCGTACCACGGCAGCGCGAAGGCCGCCGCCCCGCTCGCGAGGACGAGCAGCGAGATCTCGGTGGCCGTGTCGAAGCCGAGGCCGAACAGGAACCCTGTCGGGTACATCTGAACCGGCTTCGTGATCGACTTCGTCGCGCCCCGCAGGATGCGGGCGAAGAATCCGCGGCCATCGAGATGCCCCTCGAGCGCTTGCTCGTCGAGGCGGCCTTCACGCGCCCCGCGCCAGACGCGCACGATGCCGATGAGACTCATGAGGTTGAGGATGCCGATGACCCACAGGAAGACGCCGGAGACCGTCGGGCCGAAGACGCCGAGCCACTGGTGCAGCGTCGAGTCGTCGTCCTTCACCGGCCCGGCGATGG
Source organism: Dermacoccus sp. Ellin185 (assembly GCF_000152185.1). Lineage (NCBI taxonomy): Bacteria > Bacillati > Actinomycetota > Actinomycetes > Micrococcales > Dermacoccaceae > Dermacoccus > Dermacoccus sp. Ellin185. Next base: position 12,316 of record NZ_AEIQ01000016.1, read on the forward strand.
CCTTGATCCCGAGCGCGAGAAGCAGACACATCGTGAACACGACGCTCGAGTGGCCGAGGGAGAACCAGAAACCGACCGACACGGGCTTGTTCTCGCGACGGTCGGTGAGCAGCTTGCGCGTCGTGTTGTCGATGGCCGCGATGTGGTCGGCGTCGAAGGCGTGACGCATGCCGAGGGTATAGGCGGTGAGGCCGAGGCCGATGCCGAACAGCTGCTTGTGCCCGTCCGAGGTGATCTGCAGGTTCTGCGGTTCGACGACGAACGCGAGCACCCCCCACCCGACGACGTGCAGCAGCGCGACGAAACCCGCCATGCCGAGGATCGAGCGCTTCTCGTGGGCGTTGAACCCGTGCCACCAGCCGGTCAGACGGCTCATCGCCCATCCTTCGTCTCGTCGTGCGTTGCAGCGTCACCTTACCGCCCGGTGCGACAGCTTCGCACCTGGGCGAGCGTGGCGTGCGTCGCGGGCGCTGCGGGCGCCGCGGGTGGTGACCGCGGCGCGCGCTGCCTGCAGGCTCAGGCCGGGAAGGTGACACGCGACTTCGCGGTGTCGGCTCGCTCGTCGAGGATCGCGGCGAGACGCCCGTCGGGCGCGATCGCCGCGACCGTCTCCTCCCCGCGGTGCGCCGAGGCGATCCGCTGGCCGTACCCGAGGGCTCGTTCTTCCTCGGCGTCGAGATCGTGGACGACGAAGGAATCCGCCGCGGCCTGCGCCATCGGGATGACGCGCGGGACGCCGCCGTGCCCGGCCTGCTCGGCGATCGTCTCCAGCGTCGCCGCGTCCTCGAGGGTGAACGCGCCGACGCGGGTGCGCCGCAGCGCTGTCAGGTGCCCGCCGACGCCGAGCGCGGCGCCGAGATCGCGGGCGAGGGCGCGCACGTAGGTACCCGAGGTCACCTCGACGACGACGTCGAGGTCGACCACGGGCATGCCGTCGTCCGTGCTCGCCTCACGCACGTCGAGCACCTCGAAGCGGCTGACGGTGACGGAACGCGCGGCGAGGGCGACGTCCTCTCCCCCACGCACGCGGGCGTAGGAGCGCTTACCGTCGACCTTGATCGCGCTGACGCTGCTCGGCACCTGCTCGATGTCGCCGCTGAGCGAGGCGACGGCCGCCGCGAGGGCCTCGTCGCTCAGCTCCGCGCGCGTCAACGGCGTCGAGGCCGTGACGCCGCCCTCCGCGTCGTCGGTGATCGTCGTCTGGCCGAGGCGAATCGTCGCGGTGTACTCCTTGTCGCACCCGACGAGGAACGTCAGCAGCTTCGTCGCCTTGTTGACGCCGAGCACGAGCACGCCCGTCGCCATCGGGTCGAGTGTGCCGGCGTGGCCGACGCGGCGCGTGTTCGCGAGGCGCCGCATGCGGCCGACGACGTCGTGCGAGGTCCATCCGGCGGGCTTGTCGACGAGGACGAGCCCGTCGGGCGTCTGCGGACGCGCCTCGCGGCGAGGGCGCTGCTCGGCAGCGGACTCGCTCACGCCTCGTCGGCGGGTTCGGCCGGCTTCTTGTACGGGTCCGCCTCGCCCGCGTAGGCGGCGGTAGAGCGGTTACGGGCCAGTTCCTCGTCACGGGCGCGCGTCTGGGCGAGCACGTCCTCGAGGTGTGCGGCGCCCTCGGGGATCGCGTCGGCGATGAACTCGAGCGTCGGCGTGAGACGGATGCCGAGGCCCTTGCCGACGTGGCTGCGGATGCGGCCCTTGTTGTCGGCGAGCGCTTCGGCCGTCGCGGCGCGCTCCTCGTCGCTGCCGAAGACGGTGTAGAACACGGACGCGTTCTGCAGGTCGCCGGTGACGCGCACGTCGGTGATCGTGAGGAAGCCGACGCGCTCGTCCTTGAGACGGAACTCGACGTACTCGGCGACGAGGGACTTGATGCGGTCGGCGACCTTGCGGGCGCGGGCCTGGTCGGCCATGGATGCCTCCTGATGCTGAAGTGAACTGCCCCAACCCTAGGCGATGGGCGCAGGCGGCGGCTCGACGACGCAGCCGGGCGCGGCCGTTACCGATCAGGGTGTCCCGTATGTACCGCTCAGCCCTTGCGCGCGACGACGATGTCGCGATCGATCGAGGCGTCGACGCGGTGACGGAAGGCGTCGGCGGCGACGTGCCCCTGCGTCGGGCCGTCCACGCCGTGGCCGTGCACGACGGTGAAGCCGTGAGCCTCGAGCACTTCTGCCATCGCCTCGGGCCCGGCGACGTGACGGTTGTACGCGAGGCCGATCGTGCCGCCGGTGCGCAGCGCGTCGTGCCAGCCGGGCAGCGCGCGATCGAGCAGGCGCAACGGTGAACGGGCGAGCCGCTCGCCATTGCTACCGTGGCTGCCGTGCTGCACGCCGTAGGGCAGGTCAGTGACGACGACGTCGACGCTCGCGCGGCGCATGACGTCCGGCAGCTTGGTGGTGTCCATCGACAGGTACGTCACCTGCTGGGTGCGCCCCGCCTTCCAGTCCTCCTTGCTGGGAGCCGTCTCGAGCTCGAGGGCGCGACCGTACGTGCGGCCGCTGCGACGGATCTGTGTCGCGTCGATCTCGTGCTTGAGGCGGTGCGTGCGCAGCCACGTCGTGATGAACGCCTGGTACTGCTCGAAGTCGCCCTTGTCGACCTCGATGCCGGTGATGTCGAGGCCGCGCAGCAGACACGTGTTGAGCGTCGTGCCGCGCCCGCACATGGGGTCGAGGACGTGCAGCGTGCCGTCGAGCAGCTGTGCGGGACGCTTGCTCAGCGCCGCGGTGACGTTGAGCAGCAGGTGCGTGAACTGCTCGTTCGTCTTGCCCTGGTACTTCTGGATCGTGACGACGTCATCGGTGTAGAGCCTTCGTCGCTCCAGCGGGGTCGGGCTCAGCAGCCCGTCGCGCGCGCCGAAGAGCGCGAACGCGCCGCTGGCCTCGGAGACGACGCGGTCGAGCCGGTCGTCGTCACCGGCGACGGCGAGGTAGTCGACCCCTGCCACGGTGACGGGTTCGACGCTCGCCTCGATGCCGAGCGCACCCGCGAGCAGCGTGATCTCCGCAGCGTTGAGGCGCGCCGCGTCCCCCGCGTACACGCGGTTCGACGACGGCGCGAGCAGCAGCAGGCGCCCGTCCGGCGCCACGTCGGGCGGGGGCGAGACATCGGGGTTCAGCACGGGAGCGTCGAGAGTCACGGGCCCCATTCTGCCCGATCTGCCGCGCGCGGCCGATGCCGCATGGCGCCGCGCAGCGCCGTGGCCCGGTGCCACGGCTGACTCACGACATACACGACGGCGACCCCGCCCGAACCCCGGTGTGCGGGGTTCGAGCGGGGTCGCATCCGACCATGTGTCCGAGGCGATGAGGTCATCGCCTCGGACACGGCGAGGCGTCAGGCTCGGGGGATCTCCACCATCTCGTACGTGGTGATGAGGTCGCCCGTCTGGACGTCGTTGTGCGAACCGAGGTTGATACCGCACTCGAAGCCCTCGCGGACCTCGGTGACGTCGTCCTTGAAGCGTCGCAGACCGGCGATCTCGAGGCCTTCGACGATGACGACACCGTCGCGCGTGATGCGCGCCTTGGCGCCACGCTTGATCTCGCCGCTCCTGACCATCGATCCGGCGATGTTGCCGAACTTGGACGATCGGAAGATCTCGCGGATCTCGGCGGAGCCCGTCTCGCGCTCCTCGTACTCCGGCTTGAGCATGCCCTTGAGGGCGAGCTCGATCTCCTCGATCGCCTGGTAGATGACCGAGTAGTAACGGATCTCGACGCCTTCCTTCTCGGCGTACTCCGCGTTCTGGCCTTCGGCGCGAACATTGAAGCCGACGATGATGGCGTCTGAGGCGACGGCGAGGTTGATGTTGTTCATCGTGATCGCGCCGACACCACGGTCGATGATCCGCAGGTCGACGTCGTCGCCCACGTCGATCTGGAGCAACGCGTCCTCGAGGGCTTCGACCGAACCCGACACGTCACCCTTGAGGATGAGGTTGAGGGTCTCGACCTTGCCCGCCGCGAGGTGCTCGTTGAGGTCCTCGAGGCTGATGCGCTTGCGCGCCTTGGCCAGCGAGGCCTGACGGTCGGCCGCTTCACGCTTCTCGGCGATCTGACGGGCCGTGCGGTCGTCCGGAGCGACGATGAACGTGTCACCGGCGCGCGGCACCGAGGCCAGACCGGTGACGAGCACCGGGCGGCTCGGGCCCGCTTCGGCGACGTTCTGGCCGTGCTCGTCGAGCATGGCGCGAACGCGTCCGTAGGCCTGACCCGTGACGATGGCGTCACCGACGCGCAACGTACCGGACTGCACGAGAACCGTCGCGACGGCACCGCGACCACGGTCGAGGTTGGCCTCGATCGCGACACCACGGGCGTCCTTGTTCGGGTTCGCACGCAGGTCGAGCGCGGCGTCGGCGGTGAGCAGCACGGCCTCGAGCAGCGAGTCGATGTTCTGACCCTGGCGGGCCGAGACGTCGACGAACATCGTGTCGCCGCCGTACTCCTCGGCGATGAGGTTGTACTCGGTGAGCTGCTGACGCACCTTCGCCGGGTTCGCGCCGTCGACGTCGATCTTGTTGACCGCGACGACGATCGGCACGTTCGCCGCCTGGGCGTGGTTGAGCGCCTCGATCGTCTGCGGCATCACGCCGTCATCGGCGGCGACCACGAGGATCGCGATGTCGGTGACCTTCGCACCGCGGGCACGCATGGCAGTGAACGCCTCGTGACCCGGGGTGTCGATGAACGTGATCGGACGGTCGACGCCCTCGTGCTCCTTGTGGACCTGGTAGGCACCGATGTGCTGGGTGATGCCGCCGGCTTCGCCCTGCGCGACGTCCGCGTTGCGGATCGCGTCGAGCAGGCGCGTCTTTCCGTGGTCGACGTGACCCATGACGGTGACGACCGGCGGACGCTGCTCGAGCACGTCGTCGCTCTCGCCCTCGGCCTCGGCGTCGAGGTCGATGTTGAACTGGCCAAAGAGCTCGCGCTCCTCCTCCTCCGGGGAGACGACACGGATGTCGTAGCCGAGCTCGGCGCCGAGCAGCTGGAACGTGTCCTCGTCCAGCGACTGCGTCGCCGTCGCCATCTCACCGAGGTGGAACAGCACGGTGACGAGCGATGCGGGGTTCGCGTCGATCTTGTCGGCGAAGTCCGTCAGCGACGCACCGCGACGCACCTGGATGATCGTCGAACCGTTGCCGCGAGGAACGCTCACACCACCGATCGACGGCGCCTGCATCTGCTCGAACTCTTGACGCTTCGCGCGCTTGCTCTTGCGGCCGCGCACCTTGCTGCCACCGCGACCGAACGCACCCTGGGTGCCGCCGCGGCCACCGGGGCCACGACCGCCGCCACCGGGACGACCGGCGAAACCGCCGCCGCCGGGACGACCACCCGCACCGGGACGACCG
>NZ_AEIQ01000015.1:0-589 GCF_000152185.1 Dermacoccus sp. Ellin185
GGCGCACATGGAAACCCAGAACAAATTTACAACATCCTGACGCCGGAACAGAAAAAGCAATTTAATGCTAATTTTGAGAAGCGTCTGACAGAACGTCCAGCGGCAAAAGGTAAAATGCCTGCAACTGCTGAATAATCTTTCAGCCAAAAAACTTAAGACCGCCGGTCTTGTCCACTACCTTGCAGTAATGCGGTGGACAGGATCGGCGGTTTTCTTTTCTCTTCTCAAACAGTTGTAAAAAAAGCCTGATCACCACTAACGTAAATCACCCGAGTTGCCGATAACCATCCACGGTTACCTGAACGATAACAATGAAAAGAACGGGCCGGGAGCGAGTATGGAATACTTTGATATGCGTAAAATGTCGGTGGATCTGTGGCGAAATGCTGCCGGTGAAACGCGCGAAATTTGCACGTTCCCACCGGCAAAACGTGATTTTTACTGGCGTGCCAGCATTGCATCCATCGCGGCGAATGGGGAGTTTTCTTTGTTTCCCGGCATGGAAAGGATAGTGACGTTGCTGGAAGGCGGCGAGATGCTCCTTGAAAGCGCAGACCGCTTTAACCATACCTTAAAACCGTTCCAGCCT
>NZ_AEIQ01000014.1:0-639 GCF_000152185.1 Dermacoccus sp. Ellin185
GGCAGACATTCCGCCGACTGTGGCCAACCATTGCGCCTTTCAAAGCGGGTCTGATCGTGGTCGGGCTAGCGTTAATCCTCAACGCAGCCAGCGATACCTTCATGTTATCGCTCCTTAAGCCACTTCTTGATGATGGCTTTGGTAAAACNGATCGCTCCGTGCTGGTNTGGATGCCGCTGGTGGTGATCGGGCTGATGATTTTACGTGGTATCACCAGCTATGTCTCCAGCTACTGTATCTCCTGGGTATCAGGAAAGGTGGTAATGACCATGCGTCGCCGCCTGTTTGGTCACATGATGGGAATGCCAGTTTCATTCTTTGACAAACAGTCAACGGGTACGCTGTTGTCACGTATTACCTACGATTCCGAACAGGTTGCTTCTTCTTCTTCCGGCGCACTGATTACTGTTGTGCGTGAAGGTGCGTCGATCATCGGCCTGTTCATCATGATGTTCTATTACAGTTGGCAACTGTCGATCATTTTGATTGTGCTGGCACCGATTGTTTCGATTGCGATTCGCGTTGTATCGAAGCGTTTTCGCAACATCAGTAAAAACATGCAGAACACCATGGGGCAGGTGACCACCAGCGCAGAACAAATGCTGAAGGGCCACAAAGAAGTATTGATTTCGGTGGTCA
>NZ_AEIQ01000013.1:0-10020 GCF_000152185.1 Dermacoccus sp. Ellin185
CGCGCACCGAAGCGGTGGCACTCGCACGACGCGCCGGGCTGCTGCGCTGAGAAGCGCGCAGGGCTGAACCCTCAGTCGCCGCGCCCGACGACACGCCCCACGCTCGATGGCTGCCGCGCAAGGCGCACGGCGCGCTGGATGCGGCGCGTCGACTTGTCGGGGTGCGGTAGTTCGTCGAGCGCGAACCATCCGGATTCGAGGGCTTCGCTCGCCACCTCGACCTCGGGTCGCTCGTCGCACACGACGCGGAAGATGACGTCGACGTGCCGGATCTCCGGGTCGAAATCAGTGGCCATGACGCTGCCCGGCTCGATGTCGAGGCCCGTCTCCTCACGCACCTCACGCACGACGGCGTCCTGCGGTTGCTCGCCGGCGTCGATGAGGCCGCCAGGCAGCGACCATCCGCTGCGGTGCGCCTGACGCAGCGCGAGCACGCGCCCGTCGTGCTCGATGATGGCGACGGCGCCGGCGCTGAACGTCGGCTGCATGGCGTGCACGATGCGGTGGCTGAGCCCGGCGGGCAGCATCCGGTAGACGCGCAGCGCGGCCATCCGCAGCGCTCCGGGACGCTCGGCGTTCACATGGCCTCCTTGGCGCGGCGTTCGAGCTGACGTTCGTCGACGGCGTCGAGATCCTCGTCGCCGTGTTCCTCGAGATGGTAGCTGCGCATCACCTTGACCATGTTGTTGACGACGGCGATGAGCGGCACGGCCGTGAACGCGCCGAACGCCCCGCCGAGCAGCGTGCCGGCGCTCACGCCGATCAGGATGACGACGGGGTGCAGGTCGACGAACCGTCCGAGGATGAGGGGGTTGACGAGGTTGCCGAGCAGCTGCACGAGCACCGTGAGGATCGCGACGAGCACGAGCGCGGTGACGAGCCCGTTGCCGACGAACGCGATGGCGAACATGAGCGCCGCGGCGAGCAGCACCCCGACGAGCGGGATGAGCGAGCCGAGGAAGATGACGACGGTCAGCGGGACGGCGAGGGGCACGTCCGCGAACCAGAGCACGGGCAGCATCGCCGCCGCGTTGAGCAGGGCGAGCAGCACGAGCGAGCGCATGTAGACGACGAGGGTGCGCCACGCCGCCGCGCCCGCGAGGTCGACGTGGTTGTGCGCGCCACGCGGCAGCAGCCGCACGATCCAACGCCAGATGGAGCCGTCGTCGGCGAGCAGGAACAACGCGCAGAACAGCGTGAGCAGCAGCGCCGACAGCCCGCCCGTGACGATGCCGACGTGCGCCGCCGCCCAGCCGACGATGTCGGCCGTGTGGTTGCTCAGCGTCGTTCCGAGGTCGGTCGTGTAGCGGCTCGCGGAGGTTTCGTCGATCTTCAGCGGCCCGTCGACGAGCCAGTGCCGCGCGCCCTGCTCGGCCAGCGTCAGCTGTCGGGCGAACTCGCCGCTGGAGTCGTCGATCTGCGCCACGACGAACGCGATCAGCCCCGCAGCCGAACCGACACCGACGAAGAACGCGATGACCGCGGATGTCGTGCGCCCCACGCCGCGCCGCACCAGCCACGACACGATCGGAGCGAGGAGCGCCGCGAACATCACCCCGGTGACGAAGGAGACGGTGACGACGCCGAGACGCGTGACGCCCCAGAAGAACGCGAGCACCCCGACGGCGATGGCGAGCAGGCACACCGACCACCACGCGGCCACCCGCACGCCGTACGGCACGGCCTCACGCGCCGACACCACCTTCTGCTGTTCCATGGCCCAAGAGTGTCACGCGGTGGGGCGGGCGCGACGCAGCGTCACACCGGTGAGCGCTTCGGGCCTCACGAGGGTCGCCCCGGCGTGCGTCCAGCACTGTTCGATCTCGGCGTGCAGGCGCGACGACGGATCGCTCGCGCGTGCTGACAGGTGCAGCCCGAGGACGGTCGCACTGAGCATGCGCGCCACGACGCCCGTGTCGACCCCGGCATTGAGGCACCCCGCAGCGGCAACCTCGTCGAGCATGTCGCGGGTCGTCTCCTGCCACACCCCGAACGACGCCGGACGCCCCGCGCCGTAGGTCTCGCGCTCGATCGCGAGCCGAGCCGTCGCCTGGAAGATCGGGTCGTCGGCGAGCCCGTCACAGGTGAGGTAGCCGTAGTCGACGAGGCGTTGCACCGGCGAGCCCGCCAGGGCGGCGACGGCGTCGCGCAGCCACGTCGTGTGCGCGGCGAGGACGGCGTCGGCGACCTCTTCCTTCGTGTCGAAGTGGAAGTACAGCGCGCGCTTCGTCACGCCCGAGCGCGTCACGATGTCGGCGATGGTCGCGCCGGCGAAACCGTGCTCGGCGAATGCCTCGGCGGCGCCCGTCAGGATGCGAGCGCGCGTCTCGTGCGCACGCGCCTGGGTGATTTTCCGCTGCGCCACCGAGCCCCCCTCATGGTCGTCTCGTATTTCGGCCTGCGGATTCAATCACGAATTGCTATGTCGTCCGTCATGCCACTCGGGAGGCGGCCACCCCGGCCGCTCGCCCGGAGAACAGGCATCCTCCGAGGAACGTGCCCTCGAGCGCGTTGAAGCCGTGGACGCCTCCCCCACCGAAGCCGGCGGCCTCACCGGCGGCGAACAGCCCCGGCACGACGCGGCCGCGAGCGTCGAGCACGCGCGAGTCGAGGTCGGTCTGGATGCCGCCGAGACTCTTGCGCGTCAGCACGTGCAGCTTGATGCCGACGAGCGGGCCCTGCCTCTCGTCGAGCACGCGGTGCGGCGCCGACACGCGCGCCAGCCGGTCGCCGAGGTAGCGGCGCGCGTTGTGGATCGCCATGACCTGCACGTCCTTGCCGTACGCGTTGTCGACCTGCGCGTCACGCTCCTCGATCTGCCGACGCACGTGTGCCGCATCGAGCAGCGGCTCGTCCGTCAACTCGTTCATCTTCGCGACGAGCTCTTCGAGCGTCTCGGCGACGACGAAGTCCTCGCCGTGCTCGACGAAGTCGGCGACCGCTCGCGGCGCACCCTTCGCCAGCCGCGCCCGCACGACCTCGCGGCGGCTCCCGGACGTCAGGTCGAGGTTCTGCTCCGAGCCGGAGAGGGCGAACTCCTTCTCCAGCATCGGTTGGGTGACGATGAACCACGAGTGGTCGTACGCGCGGATCGCCGGGTCGCTGCGCAGGTGACGCAGCGTGCCGCGCGTGTCGAAACCGGGCAGGCACGGCATCGGCATGCGACGTCCGATCGCGTCGAACCACAGCAGCGACGGGCCGGGCAGGATGCGGATGGCGTGCTGCGGCCACACCGGGTTCCAGTTTCGGATGCCTTCGGTGTAGTGCCACATCCGATCACGGTTGACGAGGCGCGCGCCCGCGTCCGCGGCGATCTCGAGCATGCGCCCGTCGACGTAGGCGGGCACCCCCGTCAGCATCGAACGCGGCGCCTCGCCGAGATCCGCCGGCCACCAGCGCCGCACGAGGTCGTGGTTGCCACCGATGCCGCCGCTAGCGACGATGACCGACGGCGCCGTGAACTCGAACCCGCCGACGACGTCGCGGTTCGACGCGACACCGCGCTCCGCGTCGTCGGGAGCGAGGACGCTGCCGCGCACGCCGGTGACGGCGCGAGCACCACCGTCGGCAGGAGTCTCGACGATGAGTTCGTCGACGCGATGACGGTGCGCGAACGTCAGCAGGCCCCGGGCCTCGGCATCGAGCGCCTTCTCGACGAAGGGGCCGCTCACGCCCGTGCCGGTGCCCCACGCGATGTGGAAGCGGGGCACCGAGTTGCCGTGACCCCCGGCGCGACCGTCGCCTCGCTCGGCCCACCCGACCATTGGCGTGAGCTCGATTCCGTTCTCGCGCAACCACTCCCGCTTGCCGCCGGCCGCCCACTCGACGTAGGCGCGCGCCCAGCGCTTTCCCCAGACGTCCTCACCGAGGGGCTCACCGGACGCGTTCGCCTCACCCTCGAGGCGGTCCCACTGGGCGCTGCCGCACCAGTCCTGCCACGCGAGCTCGAGGCTGTCGCGCACCCGCAGGCGGCGCTGCTCGGGCGAGTCGACGAGGAACAACCCACCGAACGACCAGTGCGCCTGAGCGCCCAGATTGGCGCGATTCTCCTGCTCGACGACGACGACGCGGCGCCCCCGCGACGTCAGTTCGGCCGCCGCCACGAGACCTGCCAGCCCCGCGCCCACGACGATCGCGTCGAAACTCTTCCCGTCCATGCCCACCTCCAAAGTCTCGTCGCACGCACTGTCTCGGGACGACGCGTCACGTCGCGGCCTGTATCGAACGCCAGTGTTCGATGTGATGCCGATCACTGTACTCACGGGTTTTCGGGCGCATCGACGAACGACGAAAGGCGCTGCGCGGCCGTCCGATGTGCTGACGTTCTCAGCCCGTCAGAAGGCGCAATGGGTAGCATCGGACGTTATGACCTCACGGACCGCAGCGGCGCGCCCCGACGAGACGCCCGCGGCCGGAGCGTCATCGCTCGGGGCCGACTCGTCCGGGCACCAGGCGACTACGGCGTCGTCCCCGCTCGCCGCGTTCTGGCGCGAGCTCAGCACGTTCGGCATCATCGGCGTGCTCAACATCTTCATCGACATGGGCCTGTACAACTGGCTGCGCGCCGGCCCGCTCGACGGCAAGGTGACGACCGCGAAGATCATCTCGGGCGCCGTGGCCACCGTGTTCGCATGGGTCGGCAACCGGTACTGGACGTTCCGTCACCGCGAGAACCGTCCGCTGCACCACGAGGTCGTGTTGTTCTTCGCCGTCAACGGCGTCGCACTCGCCGCCACCTCGGCCTGGGTCGCGTTCGCGCACTACGTGCTGGGGGCCCGCGGCGCGTTGTGGGAGAACGTGCACGCCCTCATCGGCATCGGAATCGGCACCATCCTGCGCTTCGTCGCCTACCGGACGATCGTGTTCGGCGCCGCCGCAGAGGATCCGAAAGCCTGACGCGCAGGAGCGGGATCAGGGGGCTGAGCGCCGTGCGCCCACCCGGGACACGAGGTGCCCGACCACATCACCCTCGAACGCTAGGACCGTCGCGCCCGCACCCGCGACAGGAGGTGCCCGGCCTGTTCGCGCCGCAGTTCGAGACCCCAGCCGGCGACGGCGAGCAGCGCCTCGCTGATGATGTTGCCCGACATCTTCGACGTGCCGAGTTCGCGCTCGCTGAATCGGATCGGGTGCTCGACGATGCGCGCCCCGGCCCGGATCGAGCGCCACGTCAGGTCGATCTGGAAGCCGTAACCGGCTGACGTCACGCTCGCGAGGTCGATCTGGCGCAGCAGCGTCGCGCGGTAGACGCGGAACCCGGCCGTCGCGTCATGGACTCGGGTGCCGAGCATCGCCTGGACGTAGACGTTGGCGCCGCGGCTGAGGATCTCGCGGTTCTTCGGCCAGTTGACGACGGAGCCGCCCTTGATCCAGCGGGAGCCGATGACGAGGTCGGCGCTGGCCGCGAGCGCGAGCATCGCAGGCAGTTCCTCGGCCGGGTGCGAACCGTCCGCGTCGATCTCGACGAGCGCGTCGTAGCCGCGCTCCAGACCCCACGCGAAACCGGCGAGGTAGGCCTTGCCGAGGCCCTCCTTGCCGCGACGGTGCATGACGTGCACGTGGGCGTCGGCCGCCGCCATCTCATCGGCGAGCTGCCCTGTCCCGTCGGGCGAGTTGTCGTCGAGGACGAGGATGTCGGCGTCGGGGACGGCACTCCGGATGCGCTCGACGATGACCGGCAGGTTCTCCCGCTCGTCGTACGTCGGCACGAGAACGAGCACTCGCTCGATCGGTGCGCGTTCCGCTGCGTCGACCACCAAAGACCTCCCCACGAGCGCCAGGCGGGCGCCAGGCTGTGCATACCCTATCGGTGGCGACGGACAATGGAGCAATGAACCCAGCACGAATCGCCGTCGCCGGGCACCCGCAGGCCCTCGTGCGACGCACACCCCCCGGCCGGGCCGCATGAGCGCCGACATGAACGTGGGCACCGTCGCCGAGGCCGTCGCGACGCTCTACGGCGGCGACCCGGCCGACTTCGTCGCGGTGCGCAAGGAACTCGCCGCAGCCGCACGTACCGCCGGTGAGCGCGATGCTGCCCGCGAGATCGCCGCGCTCCGCAAGCCCACCGCCGCGGCCGCGGCCGTCAACCACCTCGACGACGGCGCCATCAGCGACGTCCTCGCCCTCGGCGAACAGATGCGTGCCGCGCAGACCTCGCTCGACGCGGCCACGCTCAAGGAGTTGTCGGCCCGACGGCAGGAACTGCTGCAGCAGATCGTCACGCGGCACGACCTGAACGGCTCGCTCGCCGAGGCCGTGCACGCCACGCTGCTTGCGGCGATCGCGGACCGGCAGGCAGCCGACGCCGTGGCGACCCGCGCACTCGTGCGGCCACTGAGCTACAGCGGGTGGGGCGACGTCGACCTCACCGACGCCGTCGCGCACCGCGACGCGCCTGCGCGCCCCGCGCTGCGACTCGTCGCCGGCGGTACGCCTGCCCAAGACCGAATCCGCGGTGCTGCGGCCGCGACATCAGCCCCATCCGCTTCCTCCTCCGCGGATGGAGCCTCCCCGCAGGTCGCCGACACCCAGAGCCGGCGGGATGAGGACGAGCAGGAGAAAGCCGAACGTGGGGCCGCCGAGCGCGAGAGCGCCCAGAGGCGGCGGGCCGAGCAGGAGCAGCGCGAGAAGGCAGCGCTGGCCGAGATGGATGCCCGCATCGCGCGGTTGCGAGTCCGCGTCGAGGCGGCGCAGAAGGCCTACGACGCAGCGAGAGCGGCCCGCGACTCGGCGCGGGCCGCTCTCGAAGAGGCGTTGCTCAGGCGCTCTTCGATGCCTGGGGGAACATCGTCGAGCAGTAGCTCGTGAGGTCCTCGACGGCGCTGTTGTACGACGTCGTGTCGACCGTCTTCGCCGGCTTCTCCGCCTTCTTCAACGCATCGACCTGAGCCGCAGCTGCGTCGGCCTTCTTCTTGAACGACGAATCACCGGACTGCTTCCCGTCCGAGCGCAGCGAATCCGCGAGCGAACCCATCGTCTTCGTCGCCTTCTGCAGGTCGGCGTCCTTGTGAGAGTCGACGGCGTCGTTCCACGCCGCGTTCGCCGAGACGACCTGGCTGTTCGACGAGATGCAGGCCTTGCGCAGCGCAAGTGTCGCGCCGGGCTTGCCGGAGGCCGAACTCGACTGGCTGACCTGCACGCTCGGGTCGTCGCCGCTGTTGCCGCAGGCACCGAGCGTGAGCGTCAGACCGGCGCAGGCACCGAGCACCGACAGCGTGCGGGCGGGTCGAAGAGTGAAGGTCACTGGGTCCTCTCAGGAAGGTCGGGGTGGGTCACGATGACGGACGATCGACTCCACCGTGACACATTCGTGACCTTGGCGGCCAGTCAGCACGCGGTGACACCCGCCACGCACAGTGCCATCCACCAGCGACCAGAACCAGCGCGCGCGAGGCGATCCTGAGCGAGCGGTGGTAAACACCATGCACGGCGCCGGCAATCGGCGGCCCGAGCTGGGCGTCGGGCTCGGGCCGTCTTGCTCGTCAGGACGCTGCCGCCCCCACGATGCAGCGTGCGACCCACCCCGCGGCCTCGTAGATCGGCACGTGGCCGAGGCCGGGGCCTTCGAGGAACGTCCAGGCCGGGTGACGAGCGGCGATGCGACGCGCCGCGGAGACGGGCACGAGGCGATCGCACTCGCCGTGCACGAGCGTGACGGGCACCCGCAACTCGCTCAGCACGCGACGGTAGCGCGGGCTTCCAGCAGCCACGACGAGCGAGTTGGCGGCCCGCACGAGCCCGGGCACGGCGTCCTGGTTCTCGGCCAGAGCACGGACCTCCTCGACGGAGCGTCGCATCACCCACTTCGGCACGCGATGCGGGTCGGCGACGACCGTCAGGACGCCCTCGACGCCCATGCGGTCGATGCCGCGGCGCGCGGCGTAACGCGGGATGACGCGTCGCGCCGCGGGTGGACACATGTAGAGGGAGAAGGTGACGAGCACGGACCAGTGCGGCCGATCCTGCGGGTGCAGCGGCAGCACGGGGTCGACGAGCACGAGACGCGACACGAGCTCAGGGTGCTTCGCGGCCGTCATCGCGACGATCATCCCGCCCATCGAGTTGCCGACGAGGACGACGTCGCTCAGACCGAGTTGACGCAGGTACGCCGCGAGCAGATCGACGTTGTCGGAGACGGCTGAGCGGTTTGACCCACTCGTGCGGCCGAACCCTGCGAGGTCGAGCGCCAGCACGCGACCGTGCTCGGTGAGGAACGGCCACAACGGCTCCCAGTTGGCGAGGCTGCCGCCGAGACCATGAACGAGCACATACGTCGGGCGACCAGTCGGCGCGGCTTCGGGGTGGGGCTCAGTGTCGGCGGCACCAGGGTCGGCCGCAGCGTCAGCCGCGGAGTGCTCCCGCTGCTCGCCGGCGAGCGACGCGTTCACGCCCGGGACGTCGACACCCCCGTCACTCGAGGCGTTGTCGGGCTGATCATCGGGCCCGCTGTCGCGGTGGAAGACCTCGACGCGATCGTCCCCGATGTCGATGACGACGCTCGTGATCGGTGGCAGCTTCGGCTCCGGCAGGTCCGCGTTCGACAGCGACACATTTGCGTGGCTCGACGATGCGCCCTCAGACGCCGGCGATTCGTCAATGTCTGCCCTCTCGGCGAGGCGCGAGGTGTCGACGAACGAGGTGCCGGACGTGCTGTCAGGTGCGGGCTCGCGTGGCGTCTCCGTCATCGTTCGAGGTTTTCGGCGAACGTCGGCGCCTGCGAGCCGAGGACGGGCGTGTATGGGCGGATCGTGCGTTCGACGACGATGCCCTCGAGCAAGAACGGGTCGCGGTCGAGGCGCTCGGCGACATCCTCACGCGTGGGCGCGGCGATGACGAGCAGCGCACCGTCGGGCTCGGCGAGGGGTCCGGACAGCAGCATGCCCTCGACCTGCGAGAGGTAGGTGCGGTGCTCGGGGCGGTGGGCGTCGCGGGCGGCGACGTCGTCGGAATACGTGTAGGTGACAGCGAAGATGGCCATGATCTCTCCTACGCCACGCGCCGGTCGGCGGGCAAGTCGGGGTTGGTGCCCGAGAGTAGCCCCAGACGCGGCGGCGCGCCCATAGGATCGTCCCAACGAGGCAGGGAGGGAACTCGGCGTGAGCGAGGGTTGGCAGCTGGGAAGCCGCTACACGCTCGAGCGGCAGATCGGCTCGGGCGCGATGGGGCAGGTGTGGGTCGGGCATGACGTCGACGGCCACACCCTGGCCTTCAAACTGCTGCGCCCCGAACTCGCCGACGACCCCGGCGTCGTCGCGCGCTTCCTGCAGGAACGCAACCTCCTCGTCGGCCTGCGCAGCCCGTACGTCATCCGCGTGCACGACCTCGTCGTCGAGGGCCCGCGCCTCGCGATCGTCATGGACTACGTCGCCGGCGACTCCCTGCGCGCCCTCCTGCAACGGCGCGGCAACCTGACCCCGCACGATGTCGCGACGCTCGGCGCCCAGATCGCACAGGGCCTCGCCGCCGTCCACGGCGCGGGTGTGCTGCACCGCGACCTCAAGCCCGAGAACGTCCTGCTCGCCGACGATCCTGACGCGATGTCGAGGGCTGCGATGTCGAGGGCTACGACCGAGACTGCCTTGCCCGCCGACGCCGCATCGACGCAGACGTCCACCGACGCGCTGGGCACTCTCGTGCCGAAGCTCGCCGACTTCGGGGTGGCCTCCCTCGTCACGCAGACGGGGCAGGTGGCGACGGCGAACGTCATTGGCACGCCGCAGTACCTCGCGCCCGAACTCGGCGACGGGCAACCGAGCGGACGTGCGGGCGACCTCTACGCGCTCGGCGTCACGCTGTACGAGATGGCGTGCGGCGCGGTGCCGTTCCACGCGGACTCGCCCGTCGCGTTGCTGCGCCTGCACGCCGATCACGCGCCGACGCGCCCCGACGACATCCCCGATGCCCTGTGGGTGCTCATCGCCGAGCTGCTCGCGAAGAACCCGCACGAACGCCCGGACGATGCCGCAGCCGTGGCACAGCGACTGTGGGCCATGGCGCCGCAGTTCGCCGGCGCCCCCG
>NZ_AEIQ01000012.1:0-2352 GCF_000152185.1 Dermacoccus sp. Ellin185
GCGTCGTCCGACGACGCCGCTCAGGGCTCGCGCGAGGGCGCGGACGAGGCGGGCGAGAAGCAGTCCGCCGACACCGACGACAACCACGACGAGAACGACGACGAGCTGACCCCGCGTCGGCGTCGTCGCGGCGGCCGTGGCCGTCGCGGCAACAAGGGTGACGACGCCAGCGACGGTTCGCAGGCTCAGCACGACGACGCCGACGGCCGCGACTCCGGTTCCAAGGGCGGCAACGCGAAGCACGACGACGCGGCGCAGGGCGACGGCTCGAAGCGCGACGGGAACGCCGCGCAGGACGGCGGCTCGAAGCACGACGACGACGCCCAGGACGACGCGGGGTCGCGCAAGCGCACGCGCCGTCGCCGTCGCAGCGGCTCGGGTCAGGGCTCGGACGGCGACGACGCGAACACCGTGACGAAGGTGCGCGAGCCGCGTCGCGCGAAGGACGAGATCACCTCCATCAAGGGCTCGGTGCGCCTCGAGGCGAAGAAGCAGCGACGACGCGAGGGCCGTGAGGCGGGGCGCCGCCGCACCGTCATCACCGAAGCCGAGTTCCTCGCACGCCGTGAGAGCGTCGAGCGCGTCATGGTCGTGCGCGAGCAGGAGGGGCGCACTCAGATCGGCGTCCTCGAGGACGGGGTGCTCGCCGAGCACTACGTCTCGCGTCAGGAGCAGGCGAGCTCGATGGCGGGCAACGTCTACCTGGGCCGGGTGCAGAACGTGCTGCCGTCGATGGAGGCGGCGTTCGTCGACATCGGCCGCGGGCGCAACGCCGTCCTGTACGCCGGCGAGGTCAACTGGGACGCCGCCGGTCTCGACAACCAGCCCAAGCGCATCGAGCACGCACTCAAGGCGGGCGAGAGCGTCCTCGTCCAGGTGACGAAGGACCCGATCGGCCACAAGGGCGCCCGCCTGACGTCGCAGATCTCGCTGCCGGGACGCTTCGTCGTCTTCGTGCCGGGCAACTCGATGACGGGCATCAGCCGCAAGCTGCCCGACACCGAGCGCGCGCGCCTCAAGCGCATTCTCAAGGAGGTCGTGCCGGCCGACGCGGGCGTCATCGTCCGCACCGCCGCCGAGGGTGCTTCCGAAGAGGAATTGCGCGCCGACGTCGAGCGCCTCATGAAGATGTGGGAGCGCATCCAGGCCAAGGCCGAGACGGCCAACGCGCCGTCGCTGCTGCACGGCGAACCGGATCTGACGGTCCGCGTCATCCGCGACGTGTTCAACGAGGACTTCGCGAAGATGGTCGTCTCCGGCGAGCGTGCCTGGAACGAGGTGCACACCTACATCTCCGAGGTCGCGCCCGACCTCGTCGAGCGCCTCGAGAAGTGGGAGGGCGACGAAGACGTCTTCGCCGAGCACCGCATCGACGAGCAGCTCGCCAAGGCCATGGACCGCAAGGTGTGGTTGCCGTCGGGCGGTTCGCTCGTCATCGACCGCACCGAGGCGATGACGGTCGTCGACGTCAACACCGGCAAGTTCGTCGGCTCCGGGGGCAACCTCGAGGAGACCGTGACGAAGAACAACATCGAGGCGGCCGAGGAGATCGTGCGTCAGCTGCGCCTGCGCGACATCGGCGGCATCATCGTCGTCGACTTCATCGACATGGTGCTCGAGGCGAACCGCGAGCTCGTCGTGCGTCGCCTGCTCGAGTGCCTGGGCCGCGACCGCACGAAGCACCAGGTCGCCGAGGTCACCTCGCTCGGCCTCGTGCAGATGACGCGCAAGCGCGTCGGCGCGGGCCTCGTCGAGGTCTTCTCCGAGACGTGCGAGTCGTGCCAGGGGCGCGGCATCGTCATCCACGACCACCCGGTCGAGAACCGCGACATCAACGGCAACGACACGAACCGCAAGGGTCGTGGCGGGCGCGGTGGTCGTGGTGGCCGTGACACCCCGGGCAACGGTTCGCACGGTTCGACCGGCGGCTCGAACGGCGGTCAGCACCAGGGTCGTCAGGACGAGGCCGGCGAGTCGAAGGCGGAGCGCGACAACGGTTTCGCGCAGATCGCCGCGGCCGCGCACGCCGCAGCCATCTCCGCGGGCGACAAGTCGGCGACGTCGAAGCCCGTCTCCACCGCGTCTGACGACGACGCCGTCATGACGGTGTCGCCGCAGGACGGCGCAGGCTCGGCTGAGGCTGCTCCCGAGACAAGTGCGCCCCAGAAGTCGGGCACGCGCCGCTCCGGCCGCGTCAAGCCGCGTTCGGAGCGCGTCGCCCAGGCTGCTGCCGACGCCTCGACGGACGCGGGCGACGTGACGAGCGCGCCTGCGGCGAACGAGGGTGCCGCTGCCGGCATCGCGACGAACGGCACGGCGGTGAGCGGTTCGGCTCCTGCCGACGCGGGCAGG
>NZ_AEIQ01000011.1:0-503 GCF_000152185.1 Dermacoccus sp. Ellin185
GGCGTCGGTTGACTTCGCCTCGCACCGGACGGCCGAGGGGCTGGCCGCCTATCATGAGCATGGCAATATCAGCTTTGCCGAAACTGGCGAGGACGCACGCGGCGAGATCGTGCGCGATTACCTTGCCGATCGCGATGAGCGTCCGGACGGCACCCGGGTTGCGATGGCGCATCGCCGGGCCGATGTTCACGCCATCAATGACGCGATCCGGACGGAGCTACAGGACCGGGGCGAGCTGGCGCGCGGAGAAGACGCCGGCGCGCTGACCTTCCAGACCAATGACGGCAAGCGGGAGTTCGCGCCGGGCGACCGCATCGTGTTCTTGGAGAACAATCGCGACCTTGGCGTGAAAAACGGGATGCTTGGCACCGTCGAGCATGTTGAGGCCGGCCGGATCGTCGCGCAGCTTGACGGTCGGGCGGTGATAGCGTCAGCGTCCCGATGGGTGATTATCAGGCGATCGACCACGGCTATGCGACGACGATTCACAAAAATCAGGGGCG